>JBOFSC010000143.1:0-13188 GCA_051651345.1 Enterobacteriaceae bacterium | reverse complement strand
GCCATTCTGACTCGATAATCGAAAAGACCACGGTGTCACGCAGGGTGCCGTTGATCATCATATGATTGCGCAGGATGCCATCTTGCTTAGCGCCCAGCCTGGCGATAGCTGCGCGGCTGCGCTGATTCATCCAGTGGGTTCTGAACTCCACCGCAATACAGTGCAATGTTTCAAATGCGTGCTGCAACAGCAGTAATTTAGCCTCGGCATTCACCTTTGTGCCCTGATGGGATTTTCCATACCAGGTGTAACCGATCTCCGGACGTCTGTTAATAGCATCAATATTGCAATAACGCGTCGAACCAATAACGGGTCCACACTGCTCTCCCTGCATCTGACGTACCGCAAACGCCAGCTGACACCCACTTTTCTGCTGCGCCAGAGCCTGAGTAATATAGTGTTCAACCTGGTCTGGGTGAGGCACCGAGCTGTACCACAGATTCCATAACTCGCCATCACTTGCCGCTTTGGCCAGGCCCTCTGCATGCTCTAAAGAGAGTGGTTCTAAACAGATATGTTTCCCCTGTAACGTCACCGGATTGACTAAATTTTTCATTTTTTTCTCCGTAATAAAGTCAATGTATTATGGGCGTTCTCACTCCAAATCCACCCCTTTACAGCCAAACAGCCAGGTAATGATAAAACCTGCCAGATAAGCGACAGCCAGTCCACCAATATAGACGCTCATAGCGACAAAGACGCCCTGAGCTGATGTCATCAGGGGAATGGCGATAATACCGGAGGGGCCGAACACCGTATTCAGGCCCACCGGTAATCCCAGCCAGGCGATCAGGCCGAGAAAAAATCCTCCGGCAGCGCCCCCCAGGCAAGCGGTCACAAAGGGTTTAATGCGTGGCAGCGTCACACCATAGATCAGCGGTTCACCGATGCCCAGAATGCCCGGAATCAGGGCACCTTTGATCTGGTTGCGCAGAATACCTCCGGCACGGGCTTTGACAAACAGGGCCAGGGCGGCACCCACCTGTCCGGCCCCCGCCATGGACAGAATTGGAAACAGGGAGTTGAAGCCCTGTGCATCCATTAGGGCAAAATAGACTGGCACAAATCCCTGATGGATACCGAACATCACGGCCAATAAAAACAGTCCGGCCAGGGTGGCGCTGCCAAATGGGTTGCCGTTCAGATGCACAAACAGCCAGGACATGCCTTTAAACAGCACTCCGGCCAGCGGCATAATCAGGGTAAAAGTCACCGCGCCCATAATCAGCAGGGTCAGGGTCGATGTCAGCACCATATCCAGATTATCCGGGATAAAGCGACGTATCCGGACTTCGATCCAGGCTCCTAACATCGCCGCGATCAGGACACCGATAATATTACCGCGCGGATCGATGGCAACACCGAAGAAGCTGTCAATGCCTGCGTAAATCCCCGCAGTACTGTTGGGATCGTAGGAGAGAATAAACAGCGCCGCGATAATAGCCCCGTTAACCCCTGTGCCCCCAAAAGCTTTCTGGGCATTGTAACCAATCAGGATACTCAAAAAGGCAAACAGGCCCTTGCCAAATACTTTCATATAGCCTGTCAGGCTGAGCAGAAAAGCGTTGGCAGACTGCCCTGCACCAATCAGTTGCTGCTCCAGCAAGGTGGCGATACCGAGTAGCAATCCTGCGGCGATAAAACCCGAAATCAGTGGGGTAAAAATACTGGTAAAGCGGCTGAGAAATTGTTGCACAGAGCGATTTTGCCGGGTCTTTATTTGCTGCTTGTGCGTCGCAGCCAGTGTGTTGAGATCCGTCTCTTGCGTTGCAGGGGCCGCATGCGAAGCGCTGTCACGGCGTCTATTGAGCTGTTGCGCGGCATTGTGCGCTTTGCCAGGGCCCAGCACAATTTGCAGCTGCTTATCGTTAGCGATAACACCGAGCACACCGGTGATTCTCCTCAGTTGCTCTGCGTCGACCTGTTCAGGCTGATGCAGGCTCAGCCGTAAACGGGTCATACAGTTACCACACTGACTAATATTATCCATGCCACCAATAGCAGGCAGAATTTGCTCTAACAGTGACGAGACTTTGTCAGCCATCCTTTACCTCTTAACTTCCTGATTAAATTATTTTTCCTGCAACGCAGCGCGAATAAATCCCTGATTCTGCTCAAGCAGAGCGCGTGCCTGATGCGCATCGCTGCCGGTTAACAGCATCACAATGGCAGTCTTACAGTGTTCCTGGCAGGCGCTCAGTGCCTTTTCAGCCTGGTCGCGGCGGCAATCGGTCGCCTGCATCACAATAGTGATCTGCCGCTGGCGCAGTTTTTCATTGCTGGCGGCCACATCCACCATCAAATTGCCGTAAACTTTGCCGCTGCGGATCATGGCACCGGTGGTCAGCATATTGAGGATCAACTTTTGCGCAGTTCCGGCTTTCATACGCGAAGATCCGGTCACCACCTCCGGCCCCACCAGTGGCACAATAGCCACCTGAGCCAGTTGCGCGATGGGGCTGTCGGGATTACAACTGATACTCACCGCCGCCGCCCCCAGTGAACGGGCATATTCCAGCGCCCCAATAACATAAGGCGTGCGGCCACTGGCGGCGATGCCCACCAGCACATCGCGCTGGCAGAAGCCAATAGCGCGCAAATCATCAGCCCCTGCCTGCCGATTATCTTCGGCATTTTCCACTGCATGTAAAATAGCCTGATGGCCTCCCGCGATCAAAGCGAGTACCTGCTCAGGAGGCGTACCGTAAGTGGGCGGACATTCGCTGGCATCCAGAATGCCAAGGCGACCGGAAGTACCGGCACCAATATAGATCAAGCGCCCTCCTTCGCGGAAGGCGTGGCAGATAAGATCCACTGCACTGGCAATCTGTGGCAAAGTGGCCTCCACAGCCAGGGCCACTTTCTTATCTTCCTCATTGATAATTTTCAACATATCGAGGGTGCTGACACTATCTATATTCGCACTCGCCGGATTACGGCTTTCACTGACCAGGGTGTGGAGTCTGTTTTCTGTCATCTCGGGTTTCTACTTTTTAGCGCAATAAACGGCAAAATTGTAATATTTATATACGATATCCAGGCACGAGAAGCCAGCCTGTCGCAGCAGGTCTGTATGCGTCATAATGGAGGTTGGGCGATCCTCATTCTCATAGGTCGGCAGCCACTGCTCTGTGATCTCCCGCTCACTGACCGCCTCACGCATAAAGGCTATCCATTTTTCCATATACACGTCCTGTAGCTGTGCATCACCAGCCAACACGATATCGATATTGATAAACATGCCCCCCGGGCGCAGTGCGTCAAAGATTTTTTTATAGAATACGCCCTTATCACTTTCAGTTTCCAGGTGATGTAAGGCCAACGAGCTAATCACCAGATCGTAGCGGTCAGGAAAGGTGAAATTATCGAAATCGCAATGAATAAACTGATGTTCAGCACCAATTTTCTGCGTCGCCATCTCCAACATTTTAGGTGAAATATCGACACAGGTAATCTGAGCGTGAGGGAATTTTTCCTGTACCGCCCGCGCCACACTGCCCGTTCCACAGCCCAGATCGATGATGGATAATTTATCTTCAGTCGTGAATGGAATCACCGTCACCAGCACCTCGATCATCTCCCGATAACGAGGCACCAGGCGCAAAATAATATCGTCAAATTGTGCGGCTTCTTGTTCAAAATGGGCCGCAACCCTGTTCATTCGGCAATCTGTGTCGGTCATTACTCTCTCCTAAAACTGAAGCATAGTGGAAGTAAGAACTATCTCAACTACTACACTATTATTATTGGAATAGTTAAGAAAAATTGATGTGTTTATGTTATCAGCTTGATAACACCACCACTTCAGCTTATCACTCTTCCTGCGGATTCCACTGTGGCTTCAGCGTAATGGTTGCCATCGGTGAGCATGGTTTTACCGCTGTGATTGCCGATAGCAAAGGAAATCATGTGGGGCCGCAGAGTCGCTATTAAAAACTCACCCCCACCCGTTCAAACTGCACCACATCAAACAACCCGGTTGAGGTCAGTTTCAGTTCCGGGATCACCGGCAGCGTCATAAACACCAGGGTCATCAGGGGTTGAATATCGGCATTAACGCCCAGGGTCTCACGGGCCACCTTCAGGATATGTGCCATTTGCTCTGCCACTTCACTGGCACTGCGATCCGACATTAATCCCGCCACTGGTAGCGGCAGATGGGCCAGCACCTGACCATCACGACACAGGGTAAATCCGCCCCCCATACGCGCCACATCATCGATGGCCGCCAGCATATCACGGTCGTTATCCCCCACAACGACAATATTATGCGAATCATGGGCTACCGTGGTGGCAATCGCGCCATTTTTTAAACCGTAATTGGCTAAAATACCCAGACCAATATTGCCCGTGGCGTGGTGCCTTTCAATCACCGCCAGCTTACACAAGCCCGGATTGAGCGCGGCATCAAAGCAGCCCTGGGCATCGCGGCGTACCGTCAGCGTCCTATTATCCGTTAACACGCTGCCGGGTTTCACCCCGATCACCCTGACCTTATCGTTGCTTAACGGCAGACTCAGGGAGGCTTCACTCACCGGGGCCAACCGCATGGTATTGAGCACTTTGGGCGAAATCTTCTCCTCACAGGAGACCTGCATCTGTCCGTCACGCGCCACTTCCTGCCCTTTAACCATAACATGCCGCGCTGTGAACTGTTGCAGGTTATCCACTATCAGCAGATCGGCATCATAACCCGGAGCAATGGCCCCTTTACCTGTCAGCCGGTAGCACTCCGCCGCATTCAGGGTTGCCAGGGTCACGGCTAACAGCGGGTCAACCCCAGCCGCCACCGCCAGACGCAGGCTTTTATTAATATGACCACTGGAGAGGATATCGGCCGGTTCACGATCATCGGTACAGAACACGCAGCGCCTGGCATTAGCCGCTGTCAGTCCGGGTATCAGCAGCAGCAAATCCTTACAGGCGGAGCCTTCCCGGATCAGCACATACATCCCCAGTTTCAGACGCTCCAACATCTCCTCTGTGCTGCTGCACTCGTGATCCGTCATCACCCCAGCCATGGCATAGGCGGTTAATGCCTGTCCGGTTAACGCCGGGCTGTGTCCATCGATCACCCGATTATAACGTCGTGCCAGAGAGAGCTTATCTAACATTCCCCGACTGGCAGCAACCACGCTGGGGTAATCCATCACCTCCCCCAGACCCAGAATGCCAGGGTCATCGATCAGTGTCTCCAGTTCCTCCGCATTGAGTACTGCACCGGACTCCTCATAAGGGGTTGCCGGCACGCAGGAGGGCAGCATGATTTTTGCGTTAAGAGGCAGATCGCGACACGATTCCAGCATATAGCGGATGCCGTCCAGACCACACACATTGGCGATTTCATGGGGATCGGCGATGATCGTGGTGGTGCCGTGCGGCACAATACAGCGGGCAAATTGCGCCGGTGTCAGCGCCGAGGATTCAATATGCACATGACCATCGATTAAACCGGGCAGCACCACGCCCCCTTTGGCATCCAGGGTCTCCCTGGCAACGTAGTCACCACAGCCAATCACTTTGCCACAGCCGATGGCCAGAGGCCCCTGCATCAGGGTCTGGGTAAACACATCCACAACCTGGCAATGGGTGATCAGCAGATCCACCGGCACTCTGCCGGCGGCCATATCAATCAACGTCTTTAATTGTTGTTGTTCATGCATAACCTTGTACTCCTTTAACCACTAACTGCTGCCATCCCTTCAGGATCCAGATCTGCCACAATAACGCAAACAGGCAGGGGAAGAAATCCGAATATGAAGGTGTGCTCTGTATAAGCCGCAACGCACTCCGCCGCGATGTAACAAGTTTTGGTCAAATGTGCCAGACCTCAAAGTTCCGCCTTTTTTACCTAAAACCCCTTGTTTTAGGAAATTATGTTTCTTATAATGGCAACTGAAACGCTTCAGTTTCCATTAACCACTGTCTGCATCTCATTTTTATCTCGTGACGCTGTCACGCTTTACAGGGAGAGAGATTATGTTTCAGCTTTCAATAGAAAATATTCATATGAATGCCCGGGCAGCAAACAAGGAGAAGGCCATTCGCCTGGTCGCCGAAGCGCTGGTAAAGGCGGGTAGTGTCAGCGCAGACTATGTCGACAGTATGCTGGCACGGGAGCAGCAAATATCGACGTATTTAGGCAACGGCATCGCCCTGCCGCACGGGACTCTCGAAAGTCGCTCACAGGTAGTGCAAACGGGAGTAGAGATATTCCAGTTTCCGCAAGGCATCCCCTGGGGGGAGAATGACGGCGACAGAGCCTGGATAGTGATTGGTATCACCGCCAACTCTGGACAACACCTCGACCTGTTGAGTCAACTCACCCATCTGCTTAGCGATGAGGCCAAAGCCGAACAGCTTAAAAAGGCGACCCACGCCCAGGAATTGTGGCACTTGCTGACCGCAGAGAAACCGCAGCCCACGTTAAAGCTGGACAGCGATATGCTGGTGCTGGGGGTGAACGCCAATGATCTGTTAACCCTACAGGCGATCAACGCCGCCAGGCTGAAAAAGGTCGGTGCCGTGGATGACAGCTTTGTGACCCATGTTATTAGCCAAACCCCGCAGAATCTGGGACAGGGTATCTGGCTAAGTGACAGCCCACAGGGCAACTTGTCCAGTGCCGTTAGCATCAGCACGCCACGAAATACCTTTTTCTTTAACGGTGCACCGGTCTCGATGCTGCTGACAATGGCGATGACAGACAGGCAACTGGTACCGGTACTGGATCGTATCGCCCATCTGCTACAGCAGGAGCAAGGCCGTAGTTTACTGCGGGCAGATGCCAGCACCCTGCCGGCGCTGCTTATGGGACAGGATATCTGCGCTGACGAAACAGTGCAGGCCGAGTTTATCGTACGCAACGCCCATGGCCTGCATACCCGTCCCGCCAGCGTGCTGGTCAAATTAATCAAACAGTTCAACAGCACCATTACCATCACCTCTCTGGAGGGTGAGGCGCAATCTGCTAATGGTCGCAGCATGATGCAAGTCACCTCGCTTGGGGTGAAGCAGGGACAGCGCCTGCGCTTCACCGCCTGTGGTGAAGATGCCAGCCAGGCGCTGGAGGCCATTGGTACCGCCATCGCGAGCGGACTTGGGGAGAATCTGTGATGAGAAAAAAACGTATCGCAACGATCACGCTTAATCCTGCCTACGATCTGTTGGGCTCTTGCCCGCAGATCAGGCTGGGTGAGGTGAATAGTGTTACCACCCTGGATGCACGGGCTGCGGGCAAAGGTTTCAATGTGGCCCGGGTGCTCAAAGATCTGTCGATGACGGTCACCGTCGGCGGTTTTCTCGGCAGAAACAATCTGACGGGGTTTGAGCAACTGTGTGCCCAACTGAAGATAATCAATCGGTTCAACCTGGTTGAGGGCAGTACCCGTACCAATGTCAAACTGACGGAACAGGGGGGCACGGTGACCGATTTTAACTTCTCTGGTTTTCATGTGAGCGCCACCGACTGGAAGCGATTTATCACCGATTCTCTGATGTGGCTTACCCCCTTTGATCTCATCTGTGTCAGTGGCAGTTTGCCATCAGGCATCTCCCCGCAAGAGTTTGCCGACTGGTTAGACCATTTGCGTATCGATTGCCCTTGCGTAGTTTTAGACAGTAGCGGTGAAGCCCTGAAACAGGGTTTGCGCGCCCGTCCCTTTCTGGTTAAACCCAACCGCCATGAACTGGAAACCTGGGCGGGTCGTCAATTGCCGGGCTTGCGGGATCTGGTGATCGCGGCTCGCGAAATACAGCTACAGGGAGTAACCCATGTGGTGATCTCACTGGGGGCCGAAGGGGCGCTGTGGCTCACTGATTCAGAGGCGTGGCTGGCTAAAGGACCGGCCTGTGAAGTGGTCAGTACCGTTGGTGCCGGTGATGCCATGGTCGGCGGCCTGATTTACGGATTACTGATGCAGCAATCCTGCCAGCACACCTTATCTCTGGCCACTGCACTGGCAACGCTCACCGTCAGTCAGGGTTATGTGGGCCTCGGCGGACATCAGCAACTGGCTGAGATGATGAAAAAAATCCAGTTACAACCGTTAGCGGATCTGGTGGGAGGACGTTATGCTTAAAACATTTCTGATAATGGCCCCTGGAATGGGTCAAGCCCGCCGCTGGTTGATTCAAAATCAGTTGGCGGCTGTCGCGCACAAAACCGGTATTGAATTTGTCGACAACGCGGCCGAGGCCACTCTGGTGCTGATGGTGGGCGACAATGCCACGCCAGAGACCGCGTTATATGATAAAGCGGGCTATGGCAAAAAAATCTACCGGGGGTCGGCCGATGAAGCGATACAACAGCCCGCGCTGTTTTTATCTGATGCCAAAAACTTATCGGTGATTTACCTCCCGGCTCCAACGGATACCGTCGCGACCCTGTCTGAGTCCCCTGCGGGTTTTAAGCGCTTGCTGGCGGTAACGGCCTGTCCGACCGGCGTAGCCCATACCTTTATGGCAGCGGAAGCGATTAGCAGCGAAGCGCACAAACGCGGTTGGCAGGTAAAAGTCGAAACACGCGGCTCCGTGGGCGCCGGTAATGCGATCAGCCCGCAAGAGATAGAGCAGGCGGATCTGATTATTATCGCGGCAGATATTGACGTGGATCTGAGTCCATTTGTCGGTAAACCGCTCTACCGTACCTCGACCGCGCTTGCCCTGAAAAAAACCGCTCAGGAGTTTGATAACGCGCTAACCCAGGCAGCCCCCTGGCAAGCCCTCAGGAGGCCAGACTCTGGCGGGGCGAAAGTTCAAACGGGACTCTATCGCCATCTGCTTACCGGAGTCTCTTATATGTTACCGATGGTGGTGGCGGGCGGACTGTTGATTGCCCTCTCTTTTGCTTTTGGTATCGAGGCCTTTAAACAAGAAGGCACTCTGGCGGCGGCCCTGATGACCATTGGCGGAGGTAGCGCCTTTGCCCTGATGGTGCCGGTGCTGGCGGGCTATATTGCTTTCTCCATTGCGGATCGACCCGGCCTGACGCCGGGGCTGATTGGCGGTATGCTGGCAACCAGTATGGGCGCAGGTTTTCTCGGCGGAATTATTGCCGGTTTTCTTGCAGGCTACGTGGCGAAAACCATCAGTACGCAGCTCAAATTACCGACCAATATGGAGGCGCTAAAACCGATTCTGATTATTCCGCTGTTTTCCAGTTTGATCGTCGGGCTGGTGATGATCTATCTGATTGGTGCCCCCATAGCGACCCTACTGCAGGGGCTGTCGCGCTGGCTGGAAACCATAGGCACGGCCAATGCCATTATGTTAGGGGCAATTCTGGGCGGGATGATGTGCTCTGATATGGGCGGGCCGATCAATAAGGCGGCCTATACCTTTGGTGTCGGCTTGCTGAGCGCACAAAGTTATGCCCCCATGGCGGCGATTATGGCGGCTGGGATGGTACCACCGCTGGCGATGGGGCTGGCTACGCTGGTCGCCAGGCGAAAATTCAGCATAGCGGAGCGTGATGGTGGCAAAGCAGCGATGGTCCTGGGACTCTGTTTTATCACTGAGGGGGCCATTCCCTTTGCCGCTCGCGATCCACTCCGGGTACTTCCTTGCTGTATGGTGGGCGGCGCTGTCACCGGAGCCATTTCCATGGCCATTGGTGCCAAACTGATGGCACCCCATGGCGGCCTGTTTGTGTTATTGATTCCGGGGGCGATCACGCCGGTACTGGGCTATCTGTGCGCCATTATGATTGGCACGTTATTGAGCGGGTTGGTGTATGCCATCCTGAAACAGCCGGAGAGGCTGTAAGACAAAAATCCCCCACCTGTGGCCGGGTAGCAGCCACAGGTAAGGGACGCGGTTTCTGTCAGGGCAGAATCGGCTCTATGGTGATAGAGCCTTTCCCGTAAGCTTCTCCATTCCACTCACTGACAGGATCAACTGTTTTTAGCATCATCGGGTCATTAAAATCAAACCCCAGCGTCACCGTCAGTTTACCCGTCTCTCTTTCGCCATCACTGGATATCTGCCAATTGCCCTCCTGCAATGAGTAGGGTTGATCACGGCAACCATGCCAATAGGGTTCTTTTTGTCCACTGAAAGTCAGATAACCGGCTACTGGCACTCGCGCGTTTTGTGCAGCCCCCTGGCTGACCGTTAAGGTACAGTAGAGACGGTTTTTATCCCCATCCGGTAACTCTGTCATCAGCGCATCGCCATTCACCCTGATGTTGATATTGCCGGAATTGTTCAGCGCACGCTGCTGGATTTTATCCTGCAGATCCGTCGGCTGTTGCAAAGTAGGTATCGCGGGTGATGCCGCAAGCACAGGGCGCTGCCATTTCACCTCAGCATCATGGGTTATGTTACCACTGCTGCCCACGTTACCGCTAAATAGCGCTGTGTCGCTGGAGCTGTCTTTCCAGGCAATGGACAGGGTTGTCCCTTCATAGGGCAATATCCTGCCAGTGGCTGTCTTAGCCCCGGCATCCCCCCCCTGCCATTGGCCCACAGGGTAAACTTCTTACCATCAGGCAGCGCAACCTCAGGGACTTTTCCTGGGAGGGTCAGGATCAGATCTTGCGACGCTAAGTTGCTGATGGTATGTGCTATCCACCCAGTCTGAGAGAGATTGATGGACTCACCCTCGCCCGTCGTCATTCCCAATTTGGCATCAGCCAAATTCAATATATTCGTCAATGGCGCGCCTTCCGTGCTGACCAATTTAAAAAACAGCTGATCCCCAGGATAAGGCTGCCGATCCAGTTTGATGGCAAATGACAATGCGCTTCCGGGGGCCGCGACCACTTCCGTTGCAGGCAGTGAAATAATCTGTAGCGGCGCAGGTAACAGACGTGCACTGGTTCGTTTAACCGTCGAGGTGGTAGAGAGTTCAAGCTCAGCACGTTTGTCTCCGGCCCTGATGCCTTTAGTTTCCACTGTGATTAGCAATGGTGCATTCTCATAAAGGGTTACAGGGATCGAACCCGATTCGCTTGTCAACACACCGGACGGCCCACCCGTGCGATCGAAGCGATACTTTACCGTGGTGTTTCTTCTCTCTTCGTCGCTGAAATTGAGCAACTGTAGTTTATAATTCAACCTCTCAGGTTTGTACGCAGAGGATCTCATGATCGCGGTGAACGTCGCTTTCTCCACGTCCTCCTCACCGGTCAACTCTCTGATACTGTAGGTGGCATCCTCCTGTGACAGCGTCTGGACAGTCAACCTGCTCCACAGGCCTGTGCCCTTTCTACCGCTGTTTTCCAGTTTACACTGGATAGTCGTCTGGATATTCGCCGGGATGTTATCACGCACTTTAAGTTTAAAAGTTAACATGCGGCCCTCCCTGGCCTGCTGATACATGATGTTATCTATAGCCTGATCAGCAGAGAATGCCGCTGTATTAATAAATTTATTTTGATAGTCGTACAGGTCATAGGTGTTTTTCGTAAAAATAGACTCAAACCCGCTGCCATTCATGCAAGTCACCTTGTACCAGCTGGTCGTGTTGACCACATTGAATCCCTCCAAAGAAAAGGTTATCTCTCCTCCGGCGACCGCAAAGTTGGGTTGCATTGTGAACTGTTTAAGTTGCGCATTCCTGCCAAGATAACCAGGGCCGAGGAAGCGGAACTGAAGTGTTCTTTGGCCACTTTTTTCACCCAGGGTCATTCTCAGCACAACATTCTGAGTCTGCTCGCTACTGCCAGTGACATTCTGACCATTAGCATAGACATAGACACCGATAGTCCCTACAGGAACAGTAAATTCATGATTAAAGAAATTGCCGGAACTCGGCGGGCGCTCTATCTGCATACCCGGAAAATACTGAACATAAGAATTTCCCCGAATCGTTTTATCGGTCTGATTTACCGCCGTAAAACGCAGCTTGCCGCGTTGTGTCAATGGCGCATCTTCTGTTGAAAATTGCACAAAGCTCATCGCCGGTTTGTCGGGCAAAATACCGTCAGATCGGCTGGTAATCGTAAACGTATCATGAGCGGCTCTGTTGCCAATAGTCTGCCTGACTTCCAGTTCGATTTTTTGTGTCACGCCTCCGCTCTGCTCGTTGTCATCGTCGCGCAGTGACGCCTGTTGGATATTCACCTCTTCCTCAAACGGGGGCTGGGTGCTGAGTTGCAGTTCCAGACGCCCCTGATTCGCCTCAGGCAAGGTAGGCAGAACTATCTGATACTCTGACTTATTATTACCTGGCGCTATCTCCTGCCACTTCCCTTCCCGTAATTTGAGAGGCTGATTTTGCCAGCGCACCTGCCCCAGATTCAGCAACTGTGCCACAGAGCTATCCAACGGATTCAACCGCAAATAGAGTTTCTCACCGTTTTGTGGCGCACGATTCAATTGCAGAGTCACCTGCAACCTCTCTCCTGCCTCGACACTGCTCTGCTCTGCCGTCATGCTTTTGATCAGCAACAGAGACGCTTCGGTCGACTGTGAATCTGGTTGTGCGGGTATCGACAAGGGAGTCCCCCCTGACTTCAGGGCAAAGTGATCTGCAGAACTCACTTTCTGATTAAAGAAATTCATCTGCAATAAATTGAGCAGAGGACAGCTGTCAGCATGATGGGTCATCTGATCCACTTGCTGTTTTGTGGTGTTGGGAACAAAGAAGTCAATAGATTGGCCTGCGCTAAACTCGCTCAATGGCACAGAGTCCCCCAAAGGTATCCACTGTTGACCAATACGATAACGTATATTCGCGTCATTTTTTTTGGCACGCACAACAAAGCGCACATTACTGCTTTCTACCGCTGAACCCTGCCAGTCAATTTCCCGTAGCGTACAGACGACGCCTGTCATGCCCTCTACTTTTTCATCCCGGCAATGGGGGTCATTTACAGGCCGTACCCGTAACTGTCCACTTTTAACGATATGGCTGAATAGTCTCTGGGGCATTTGCGGATCGGAGACTTCGTAACCCCAGGTTTGGGAGTCTCCGTTGGTCATATTGAGAAGTTGTTGCCAGGCAGTCTCGCTCAATCGTAGAGCATAACTGGGCTCTTCCTGTACCTCTCCGGAAAGACCGATAAAACCATCAAAAGCCAGGCGCGGAGTGATCAACGCCGCCTGGGTTACTTTCCCTGCGCCGGAGGATTTTGTCTCTTGTTTGCTGTACCACACAGCCGGACGCTCATTACTGCCAGGATGATGTACCCCATACAACTGCCCCCCTTTGCCACGGCTGCTTAAGGTGGTGACATATTGATT
>JBOFSC010000142.1:0-7034 GCA_051651345.1 Enterobacteriaceae bacterium | reverse complement strand
GTTATCACTATTACTTAACGGCGCGATTATTAATGGCGTATCTTACTTGTGGTGGTTGAAAGCGCTACAACTGGGGAGTGCAGGTAAAATTGCACCGTTGATATTTCTGGCACCTGTATTGGCGATATTCTGGTTAGTTTGGTTGTGGGGTGAGCTTTTTTACCTGAGTTATGCGGTGGGCTTACTTCTGTGTATTGTGGCTGGAATAGTGACCACCTTGCCAGCGCGACAAAAGATAACATAAGCCGCTTTGTCGCGCTGGGTGGTTCAAGGTACAACCCTCAGAAGGTCTCACTCCACACTTCTTCTTCTGAGGTTTCTTCATCGGCGGGGATTCGTTTTTCCTCGTCGGCCCACTCACCCAGATCGATTAACTGGCAGCGCTTACTGCAAAACGGGCGGAAAGGGTTGCGGCTATCCCATGTCACCGACTGGCGACACTGAGGGCACGCGATTATCAGGGGAGAATTTGTCATGATAATTGCCTTATCAACAGTTATCTTATCAACAGTTATCTTATCAACAACAGGCCAAATCAAATTGTAAGCTTTCCGGAATCACCCCTTTTTCACTGTCCAGAGGCATAAAGCGGATGACATAACGGGTTTTATGGCCGGAGACCTGCGGATAAAGTTGCAGCGTCAGATCCAGATTCATACGCAGCAGATCGGCACCGGCACTGTTATCCTGGAAAAATCCATTGATACTGGTTTGGGCCCGGAAAGGCGCGGACTGACGTATCAGTTGCATAATTTCCTGTAGTGCTTGCTCCAGGGGGATAAAGGTTTCCATCCAGGCGTGCACATGCTGATCCCGATTCTCCCGGGAGCTATTGATCCACATATGTAGCGCAGGCAGATCAAAACTACAACAGCCACCGGGGATACTGAGCCGCTGGCGTACCGAAGAGATCAGTTTATCCTCTTTCAGCTTCTGCCCCAGGCGCGGAGCCTTGTGAAGTTGCTCAGCCTTCTGTTTCAGTTGCTGCTGTAACTCCTCAATTCTGAGTTTGTCTGCGTTCGGGGCATCGGCCCAAACCTGCAATTTCTTCTGTTGGCGCTCTATCTCTTTCAGAATTTCAGAGCGGATATCTCCCCGCTCCAGGACATCCAGCAATTCATTCGTCAGTTTGAAGAAAGAGAGGGTTGTGGCGATGTTAGAGAGGGTTCGATACTGAGTAAGTTGCTGCAGTAAGAATTCCACACGCAACCAGGTGCGCATCTTTTCATTTAAAGGATATTCAAAAAGCATGGTTTGAGTACTGTTACACATTCTGTTTAAGTCCCACTGTCCTCTGCGTACTGGCCATGGTCAGGTAGCGTTGATGTAGGCTGGCAACCTGAGGAATAATCTGCTGCGGCGATCCATTATTATCAATAATGTCGTCGGCATAAGAGAGCCTCTCCTGTCGTGACACCTGGGCGGCCAGAATCTGTTCTGTCTGCTGACGATCGGCAGCGTCACGGGCTGATGTTCTGGCTATCTGCACTTCACGGCTGACATCAACAACTAAAATCCGATCAGCTTGCTGCTGCAGCTGGTTTTCTATCAGTAAAGGAACGACCCACAGGACATAAGGTTGTTTTATTTGCGCGATTTGCTGCAATGTCTCCTGACGAATCAGGGGATGCAGCAGCTTATTTAACCATAGTCGCTCTTCAGGGTGTCCAAAAATACGTTTTTTTACATAAGCGCGGTTCAGTTGACCATCAGGCAACAGCACCTCGGCACCAAAGTGTTGGCTTATGCTGGCAAGCGCGGGCTGACCGGGTGCGACGACCTGACGGGCAATGACATCTGCATCGATAACAGGTACGTTTAGCTGTGCAAAAGCTGCCGCAACCGTACTTTTCCCACTGCCAATTCCCCCGGTTAAAGCAACCACAAAAGGATGACAGATAAAATCCGTTGATTGTTTTTCAGAGCCACTGGCATCCTTTTGAGATGAAATTTTATACTCTGCTGGAGTCATGGCTTATCCATGATGAATCAACGTATGCAATAAATGATAATCGTAATTCTGCTAAGTGCAAGAAAATACAAACATTAGCGGCAAGATAATGATCAATGACATGTTGCCAGCTAAATTTGAATGATTATATCGTGAATTATCTTACAATGGCAGTCTTGTTCAAATAAGAATCCAGCGTATGATAACACCACTGGGGTGCCTGATTGTCGGGCTCCTGTCCTGCAATAACCCAATAACCCAGTGAAGAGTTAACTTATGCGTATTGAAGAAGATCTTAAGCTAGGCTTTAAGGATGTCTTAATCCGTCCCAAGCGATCCACCCTGAGAAGTCGGGCGGAAGTTGAGCTGGAGCGCGCATTCACATTCAGACATGCTGATAGCCCATGGTTTGGTGTTCCGATTATTGCCGCGAATATGGATACGGTGGGGACATTCACTATGGCCCAGGCGCTCTCCTCATTTGATGTGCTTACCGCCATACACAAACACTATAGCCTCGAGCAGTGGCAACACTTTATCAATACCTCGCCTGAGTCTGTGCTGAACTATGTAATGGTTTCCACGGGCACTTCAGCGGCGGATTTTGATAAAACCAAACAGATTATGGCTCTCTCTCCTCAACTGAAATTTATCTGTCTGGATGTGGCCAACGGCTATTCTGAGCAGTTCGTTGAGTTCTTACGCCAAATCCGCGACGCTTTTCCCGATAAGGTGATCTGTGCCGGTAACGTGGTCACAGGTGAGATGACGGAAGAGCTGATTCTTTCCGGCGCCGATATCGTCAAAGTGGGCATTGGACCGGGTTCAGTGTGTACCACCAGGGTGAAAACCGGTGTGGGCTATCCTCAACTTTCTGCCGTTATCGAGTGTGCTGATGCGGCCCATGGTCTTGGTGGTCAGATTGTCAGTGATGGCGGTTGTGCCGTGCCGGGTGATGTCGCTAAAGCGTTTGGCGGCGGTGCCGATTTCGTAATGCTGGGCGGTATGCTGGCGGCTCACGATGAGTGTGAAGGCACGGTGGTGGAAAGAGAGGGTCAAAAACTGATGGCATTTTATGGCATGAGTTCCGCCTCTGCTATGAACCGTCATACCGGTGGTGTGGCCGGTTATCGGGCTGAAGAGGGTAAAACAGTCTATTTGCCTCTGCGTGGCCCGGTAGAGAACAGTATGCGTGATATCCTCGGCGGTTTGCGTTCAGCCTGTACTTATGTCGGTGCCAGCCGCCTTAAGGAACTGACCAAACGCACCACCTTTATTCGGGTGGCCGAGCAGGAAAACCAGGTTTATAGCTGATTAACCAGGCCCTCTTTTTCCCCTCGCCCGCTTGCGGGAGAGGGTGGCCCGTCAGGGCCGGGAGAGGGCATTTCACTAAAATTCCCCTCTAACCTATCACCTGCCCCAACTGAAAAATAGGCAGATACATAGCTATTACCAATCCCCCCACAATGGTCCCCACCACAATCATCAATAGCGGCTCCATGGTTTGTGCCAGCTTGTCACTCAGTTCACTGGCAGATTGTTCATAAGTGAGCGCCAGTCGCTTGAGCATCATCTCCAGGGTGCCCGACTCTTCGCCAATTTGAATCAGCTGCTGTACCAGTGGTGGAAACAGCGGCTGCTGACGGATAGCGCTATGCAGACTCATCCCTTGTTGTAGCTGCTGGCAGATCTCCTGCAGCGCCTGGGCAAAAGGCAGGCTGGGCTCACTGTGCGCGGCGCTGCGCAATCCCTCCAGCAGCGGCAAGCCCGCAGCTTGCGACATCGCCACGATGGTACACAGGCGACTGAGCGCACTATGGGCGAGCAGTGACTTAAGCAGAGGCATACGCAGTAACCGTTGCTGTAGCGCACTTTGCCAGCGTGGCTGAGGGTGCAGCCAGCGGCGATAGCTGAAAACGCTCAAGGGGATGATACACAACACGGGCAAGGTGTAATGGTTAAGCAGAGAGGAGAGTTGTAACAGTCCTCGGGTTAGGGCGGGGAGCGGTGCCTGAAAATCTTCATAGATGGCGGCAAACTGTGGCAACACAAACTGTAACATCAGCAGGGTGACCAACACGGTGGCCCCCAGAACAAACAGAGGATAACGCAGCGCCTTGTGCACTTTCTTGCGTAGTTGCAACTCTTTCTCCTGTTGCTCCGCCAGTTGCAGACAACAGAGATCGAGAAAGCCGGTCAGTTCGCCGGTGGCGATCATCTGCTGATAAAGGGGCGGAAAAGCATCGGGAAACGCGGCAATAGCCACAGAGAAAGGGACACCGCTGGCTACCTGCTGTTGCAACTGATGCAGAAGATAGCGCCATGGGGCACTGTCATGTTGTTCCGCTAACAGGTTCAGGCTCTGTAACAGAGGCAAACCTGCCTGCAACAGGGTGGCAAGCTGGCGAATAAAAGCAATGCGTCGGGTCACATGCCAGCAACGACGGGTAATCCGCTGACCCGCTTTAAGGCTGAAGGGAAAACAGCCCTGCTGCATCACCTGTTGTTGTGCTGCACCCGCACTGCGGGCAAGGGTTTCCCCCTGTTGCAGTTCACCGGCACTGTCTATTCCCTGCCACAGATAGAGACGCGCCATACTCTCTATCCGGGGCTGACCACCCGGAATAACTCCTCTTGTGAGGTCATCCCCTGGTGTACCCGTTGCAGGCCGTTATGCCATAGTGATTGTGACCCCTCCTTGCGGGCGATACTCTCCAGTTGGTTGCTGTTATGGCCCGCCAGCAGGCTGTGTTGGATCTGCGGGCTGATATAGAGTGTCTCATAGAGGCCAACGCGGCCATAATAACCTGAAAAACAGTGGGAGCAGCCTCTGGCGCGCCAGGCAGAGAATAGCCCCGACCAGTGTGGCGGTGGTGTGATGGCTTCAACTGGCACCGGCTGTTTACAGTGACTGCATAAGCGTCTGAGCAGGCGCTGAGCAATAACCAGTTTTAGTGAAGAGGCTATCAGGTAGCTCGGAATGCCCATCTGCTGTAAACGCAATACGGCCTCACTGGCCGAATTACAGTGAAGTGTCGATAGCACCAGATGGCCGGTTTGTGCTGCATTGACCGCAATCTCGGCGGTCTCCTGATCGCGGATCTCCCCCACCATAATCACATCCGGATCCTGACGCAGCAAGGCACGTAATATGGTGGCAAAGGTGAGTCCACATTTAGGATTGACGGCCGTTTGGCTGATCCCCTGCAGGGGTAACTCAATGGGATCCTCGACGCTGCAGATATTGCGTGTCACCTTATCCAGCTGTTGCAGGCCGCTGTAGAGGGTCACGGTCTTGCCGCTGCCGGTGGGGCCGGTGACCAGAATCAGGCCCTGGGGGCTTTCCAGTGCCTGGCGATAGTATTGCAGTTGCTCATCATTAAAACCCAACTGAGCGAGGGCCAGAGCGTGTTGTTGATTCTCCTGCAGGCGCAACACGGCCTTCTCACCATATTGGGTGGGGAGTGTGGCAATACGCATGGAAAATGCGCGTTGCTGACGCCTCATCGTCAGTTGCCCATCCTGAGGCAGACGACGCTCGGCGATATCAAGCTGACTGATAATCTTCAGACGCGCCACTATTTGCGCAGCGGAGAGCTCCGTCGTGCTCAGCAGTGGTTGTAAAACCCCATCGATGCGCAGGCGGATATGCAACTGCTCTGCATGGGGCTCAAAATGGATATCTGAAGCGCGGCGCTGAATGGCACTGTCGATGATGTGATCGATAAACTGAATCACCGGTGCTTCTCCCTCTCCCTGAGTCGGCCAGGCAGTGACCGGCTCCTGCAGCGGCAGAGGAGCCTGTGGGGTTTCACTGCCCTGTACCGGATTCAGGGCTGCTTCCAGACGGGCTGACGGCCATATCTGCGCGTCAATATGATAGCCAGTGGCAAAGCTGAGTTGCCGATCACGCTGTGGCTGGGGTTGACTCACGGCAATGGTCAGGGTGTCTGTACTCAGATCCAGGGGTATGGCCCCATGACGGCGGCACAGTTGAACCAGTTCCGCTGAAAATGCCGGAGCAGCAGATAAATTCGGGTCAGTAGTCATCATGACCCCTCCGGCGCATCAAAGCGGAACTGCTCTTCACAGGCGGCAACCTGACTGCTGTTGTTGGCACTGTGGGTGCAACTGCGCTGCCAGCGAAGAATGCCACTGCTACTGTCCAGTTGCGGCTGCAGCGTCACCGTGAGCCCCTGTAGCGTCTGCTGGCCTGTGAGGGTGATCTTGCCCTGATTAACCGTCACGGCGCTGACATAACGGGAGGTCCGGCTGGCAGGGATGCCATACTGCCCCTGCTGACAGGCACTGGTATTACCCTGCTCCAGGGCACATAACTCGATGGCGGTACGATAGGGCACCATGATCTGCAGCATATCGGTCATGGCGGCTTTTTGCAGATAGCCCTGATAGGCGGGAATCCCAATAGCACTTAAAATGGCGATAATGGCGATGGAGATCATCAGTTCAAACAGGGTAAAACCGGATATTTTTTGCATAGCACATCTCCTGCTGACGGTACGATACGCGCAGTATTGGTGATGCACGGGCAGGAAAAAAGTGTTTTGAGGCTGATTTGCGTTCCGCTTTGCACTAGAGTTACTATCATTGCATAAAGCAGATGGCAGGTGGGTAGTCTGTCGAGAATTTCTCGTATCCCCGTCGTCTTTCAAGCTGCGGCGTTGTTGGCTACGCAAATTCAGCCGAATCACATACTGGTGTATGCTCATCGCCTGAATTTGCTTGCCGCCTGGCCGCAACTCGAAATACTTTGGGGATAAATAACATGGAGAGATCCAATGACGTTATTTATGCTGCTGTTAGTGTTGGCGTGGGAGCGCCTGTTTAAAATGGGAGAGCATTGGCAACTGGAGCGCCGCCTCTCGCCGCTGTTTGCCCTGTTACCGCGCGCGGCCCTCTGGCAGACTCTGCTGTTGACTCTGGGATGGATGCTGCTGATCATGCTGCTCTTCTGGCTGCTGCAGGGGCTGCTGTACCACTTTGTGGTCTTTGTTCTGGCGCTGCTGTTGTGCACACTCTGTCTCGGGGCAGGGGAACTGCGCCAGTTCTATCGCGATTACCT
>JBOFSC010000141.1:0-3945 GCA_051651345.1 Enterobacteriaceae bacterium | reverse complement strand
TGATATTTTTGGGGCCGGACGCATGATGTACGGTATGGCAAAAGAGGGGTTGGCACCAAAGAGCTTCCTCTATGTCTCGAATAATGGCGTTCCCCGTCTGACTGTGGCAGTGATGATCGCGGCGCTTCTGTGTGGTGTGCTGTTAAACTATCTGATCCCTGACCGGGTCTTTGTGTTTATCGCCACTATCGCGGCCTTTGCCACCATCTGGGTGTGGCTGATGATTCTCTGTTCCCATCTTGCCATGCGTCGATCCATGCCTGCAGCGGAGATCAAAAAGTTAGAATTCCCGGTACCCATGTGGCCTGCCGCCTCAGTGCTGGCAACCCTGTTCCTGCTCTTTGTGCTGGGTATCATGGGTTACTTCGAAGAATCACGGAATGCCTTGATTGTCGGCGTCGCATGGATTGCCATTCTGGTGGTCAGCTATTATATCTGGGTAAAAAAGAAGCCAGAGCATGATCAGCAAACGGATTCACCTTCCGTTTCCACCTGACGGAGTCTATTCAACAGCAGAGGGTTTCTCCCCTCTGCTGTTTTCTAAGGGCGTAGCAGGGCTCTGTTAAACAGAAATAAATTCTCCCCATATTGCACAATCTCAAAATCATATTTTGCAATCGTGCGCATAACGGGTTGTGACGAACCAGAAAATGGTAGCAGCCAGTCATGTAATTCAATGATAATAAGTGGAAATTTATTCACCCATTCATCATTGGCAGAAAAAAGTTCCTGCTCTGCCCCCTCAATATCAATCTTACAGATCAAAGGCGTCATCATGCTGAGTGTGGGGTGGGCCAGGATCTGATTCACGGAGATAGCATTCACGCTCTCTTGCCCGGTTGCCACCTCCCCCACCGGCCCGGTTCGGTATCCCCAGTGAGAGTGACCCGGATCGATCAGTTGTACCCTCCCCTCGCAACTGGCAATAGCACCATGAAAATTATATTTATTATCATAATGCTGGGTATTGCGCACACAGAGTTGCCAGTTGTCATGATTCGGCTCAATAGTAAATGCAAAGGTATTATTCATCACACTGTTAAAATAGACCGTAGCCGCACCAATATTGGCACCGGCATCCACTATCAGTGAAGGCTTTTGCCGACAACGATCCAGATGGTATTGCAGCAGTTTCTGTCCCTGTAACCAGCGGCTAAAGTCATAGCACTTATCCTCAAATATCTGCTTAATCACCCCGTGATCGCCCGTTGAATCTGCCCGATAAAAAAAGGGATGCTGTTTGCCGTTGGCGCTAAGCTCCAAAGTCATCAGGTTCATTTTTATTTGCCTCTGGCTCACTGAGAATGGTGAAAGACGTTGGCTATAAGTGTAGGAGAGATTACGGAGAAACTGTCACTGCAGGGAATAGAAAAAAAGCAGGAGCGAATTGCTTCGCCCCCGACAGACGTCAGTGATCAGAACAAAATCAGTGACCTTTAACCTCTTTCAGACCATTGAAAGCCGCCTGGTGGCCCAGAGCTTCCTCAATGCGAATCAGTTGATTGTATTTGGCAACACGGTCAGAACGGCTCATAGAACCGGTTTTAATCTGGCCTGCTGCGGTTCCTACTGCCAGATCGGCAATAGTGGCATCTTCAGTCTCACCGGAACGGTGTGAAATCACCGCAGTATAGCCCGCCTCTTTCGCCATCTTGATGGCAGCCAGGGTTTCGGTCAGTGAACCAATCTGGTTGAACTTGATCAGGATGGAGTTAGCGACCCCCTTCTCAATACCCTCTTTCAGAATTTTGGTATTGGTAACGAACAGGTCATCACCCACCAACTGGATACGGTCACCCAGCACGCGAGTCTGGTAAGCAAAGCCACCCCAGTCAGACTCATCCAGACCATCTTCTATAGAGACGATAGGATACTGTTTGGTCAACTCTTCCAGATAGTGGGTGAACTCCTGGGAGGTAAAGCTCTTGCCTTCACCCTTGAGCACATACTTACCGCTGGCTTTGTCATAGAATTCAGAAGCCGCACAGTCCATCGCCAGAGTAACATCTTTACCCAGAACATAGCCCGCCTGCTCTACCGCTTGCTTGATGCACTCCAGCGCTGCGGCGTTAGAAGAGAGGTTAGGCGCATATCCACCCTCATCACCCACTGCAGTATTCATACCCTGGGATTTGAGCACTTTTGCCAGATGGTGGAAAATTTCTGACCCCATACGTACGGCTTCACGCAGGTTAGGCGCGCCCACAGGCTGGATCATAAACTCCTGGATATCCACATTGTTATCGGCATGCTCACCACCATTAATGATATTCATCATCGGCAGGGGCATAGAGAACTTACCCGGGGTGCCATTCAGCTCTGCAATATGCTCGTACAGAGGCATGCCTTTGGCTGCGGCGGCGGCTTTGGCGTTGGCCAGAGAGACAGCAAGGATAGCGTTAGCGCCCAGATTGGATTTGTTCTCTGTTCCATCCAGCTCGATCATCACCTGATCGATAGCGGACTGATCTTTGGCATCTTTACCCAGCAGAGCTTGCGCAATGGCTCCATTCACCGCACCAACGGCTTTCAGTACCCCCTTGCCGAGAAAGCGGCTTTTATCGCCGTCACGCAGTTCCAGCGCTTCGCGGGAACCGGTGGAGGCACCTGAGGGCGCTGCAGCCATACCGACAAACCCACCTTCCAGATGCACCTCTGCCTCAACAGTCGGATTACCCCGTGAGTCGATGATTTCGCGACCGATGATCTTTACTATTTTGGACATGTCGATTATTCCTCAATACAAGTTTAATGAAAATTTATTTTACCTGCCGCTGCTGATACTCGCCCGCCGCCTTGATAAAGCCGCTAAACAGCGGGTGTCCATCACGCGGTGTGGAGGTAAACTCCGGATGAAACTGGCAAGCGATATACCAGGGATGATCCGGCACCTCAATCATCTCCACCAGCGTGTTATCAGCAGAGCGTCCTGCAACTCGCAATCCCGCAGCTTCAATGCGCGGCAGCAGCATGTTATTCACTTCATAACGATGGCGATGACGCTCCATAATAGTTGGCGACTGATACAGTTGTCTGGCCAGGCTCCCCTGTTCCAGATGGCACAACTGAGCACCTAAGCGCATCGTTCCACCAAGATCGCTCTCCTCTGAGCGCACAAAAACATTTCCCTCTTCATCACGCCATTCCGTGATCAAGGCAATGACGGGATAGCGGCAATCAGTATTGAACTCTGTCGAATTAGCCCCTTCCATGCCTGCCACATTACGGGCAAATTCAATCATCGCCACCTGCAGCCCCAGGCAGATGCCCAAATAGGGGATCCGGTTTTCACGGGCATAACGTGCGGCAGCGATCTTGCCCTCCACGCCCCGGTAACCAAAACCGCCCGGGATCAGAATAGCATCCAGCCCCTGTAACAGCTCGGTGCCTTTGCTCTCCACATCCTGGGAGTCAATCATCCTGATATTGACGGTTAACCGGTTTTTCAAACCACCATGCAGCAAGGCTTCGTTGATGGATTTATAGGCATCAGGCAGCTCTACATACTTGCCCACCATACCGATGGTCACTTCACCAACGGGATTTGCCTGTTCATAGATCACCTGCTCCCACTCCACCAAATTGGCTTGCGGGCACTCAAGGCTGAATCGTTTACAAATATAATCGTCAACGCCCTGGGATTTCAAGAGGCCAGGGATTTTATAAATGGAGTCAATGTCTTTTAACGAGATAACCGCTTTTTCCGGTACATTACAGAATAGCGCAATTTTCGCCCGTTCATTGGCGGGAATCACCCGGTCTGAACGGCAGATCAACACATCAGGCTGAATACCGATAGAGAGTAACTCTTTAACGGAGTGCTGAGTCGGTTTGGTTTTGACCTCTCCGGCCGCCGCCAGATAGGGCACCAGGGTCAGGTGCATATAGAGGGTATGCTCCCTGCCCACATCCACTGCCATCTGGCGAATCGCTTCCAGAAACGGC
>JBOFSC010000140.1:0-5468 GCA_051651345.1 Enterobacteriaceae bacterium | reverse complement strand
AACGACCAGAAAACTGTAGAGATACGCGATCTTATCGACGGTATCGCCGCCGACAGACCTTTATGGCCCGATTTTGCCGAAGGGTGGCGTGTGGCTCAGGTGACAGAGGCCATCGCCCTTTCCGCACAGCAGCGTCGTTGGGTTAGGGTAGCGGATATCGCTGGCGTGAATGGGGAGCAGTCATCATGAGCGCTGAAAGACCTTTGGATCTGATCTGCCTGGGACGTGTAGCGGTGGATCTCTATGCCCAGCAGATTGGTGCGCGCCTGGAAGATGCGGGCAGCTTTGCCAAATATCTGGGCGGCTCCTCCGGCAATGTGGCCTATGGTACCGCGCGCCTGGGGCTGCGCTCCGCCATGCTGGCCCGTGTCGGTGATGAGCATATGGGGCGTTTTCTGCGTCAGGAGTTACAACAGGCCGGTGTTGATACCCGTTATCTGATCACGGATCCCGATCATCTGACCGCCCTGGTGCTGCTGGGGATTAAAGATCAAGACACCTTCCCGCTGATTTTTTATCGTCAGCAGTGCGCGGATATGGCGCTGACCGCCGCTGATATCGATGAAGAGTACATCGCCTCCGCACGGGCGCTGGCGATCACTGGCACCCATCTGTCTCACCCGGCGACACGGGAAGCGGTACTGACCGCACTACAATATGCCCGGCGTCATGGGGTACGCACTGCGCTCGATATCGATTACCGTCCGGTACTGTGGGGACTTACGTCCCTGGGCGATGGAGAGACCCGTTATATCGATTCCGATGCGGTGACCCGCCAGTTACAGGAGGTGCTGCATCTGTTTGACGTGCTGGTGGGCACCGAAGAGGAGTTTCATATTGCCGGTGGCAGCACCGATACCCTGACTGCCCTGAAACAGGTGCGCAAAGTGAGCCAGGCGACTCTGGTGTGTAAACGCGGGCCTTTGGGTTGCTCGGTTTTTACCGGCGCGATTCCCGATCATCTGGATGGGGGCCTGAACTGTAGCGGCGTCAGGGTCGAAGTGCTGAATGTGCTGGGGGCGGGAGATGCCTTTATGTCCGGTCTGATGCGCGGCTGGCTCAATGATGAGGGCTGGCAGCAGGCCTGCCGTTATGCCAATGCTTGCGGCGCGCTGGTGGTCTCACGTCATGGTTGCGCCCCAGCCATGCCCACCCGTGTGGAGCTGGATGATTATCTGGCGCGGGCAGAGCAGGTGCCCCGGCCTGATCTCGATGTGCGTCTTAACCATCTGCATCGGGTCACCACCCGTCGCGGTGAGTGGCCGGAGCTCTATGCCTTCGCCTTTGACCACCGTAAACAACTGGTGGAGATGGCGCTGGAAGCCGGAACAGATTTAGAGCGTATACCTCCCCTTAAAATGTTGCTGCTGCAGGGGGCGCAGGAGGCGGCACAGCAAGAGGGGCTGAAGGGCAAATGCGGCATCCTGGCCGACAGTACCTTTGCTCAGCCGGTCCTTAATGAGATTACCGGGCAGGGATGGTGGATAGGCCGGGCCATTGAGTTACCCGGTTCACGGCCACTCTATCTGGAACATGGGGATCTTGGTAGCCAACTGGTGCACTGGCCCCTGGAGCAGGTGGTGAAGTGCCTGCTGTTCTATCACCCGCAGGACCCAGTGGCCTTGCGGTTGCAGCAGGAACAGCAGATGGCGACTATCTACCGCACCTGTTGCCAGTCGGGCCATGAGCTACTGATCGAGGTGATCTTACCAGCGGGCCAGGATCCACAGGAGCAGCACTATATCAACACTCTCAAGCGCTTCTATCACTTAGGGATCCAACCGGACTGGTGGAAATTACCGCCCCTGTCTGCCAGTGGCTGGCAGCAAATAGGCGAGGTAATTGAGCAGCATGATCCCTGGTGTCGTGGCGTGGTGTTGCTGGGGCTGGATGCGCCGGAATCGGAACTGCAAAAGGGATTCAGCGAAGCCTCTGCTGCGTCCTGGGTGAAGGGATTTGCCGTGGGTCGCACTATTTTTGGTCGTGCGTCTCGTGAGTGGTTACATGGCAGGTTAAGTGACAGAGAGCTGGTGACTCAGGTGAAAGAGAACTACCTGCGTCTGGTGCATCTCTGGCAGAAGAGTCGGGGGAAATGATGAAAACAGAACGTCTGACTATGGCTCAGGCTCTGGTCAAATATCTGAGTGTGCAGCAGGTGGAGATCGAGGGACAGTGTGTCCCTCTGTTTGCCGGTGTCTTCGCGATTTTTGGTCACGGCAATGTCGCCGGTCTTGGCGAGGCCCTGTATCACCAGCAGGATCGTCTGCCCACCTGGCGGGCCCATAATGAGCAGGCGATGGCCCATGCCGCCATTGCGTTTGCCAAAACCCATCGCCGTCAGCGCATGATGGCGGTGACCACCTCTATCGGTCCGGGCGCTGCCAATATGGTGACGGCGGCGGCTCTGGCCCATGTTAACCGCCTGCCGGTGCTGTTACTGCCGGGAGATATTTTTGCCGGGCGCGAGCCGGACCCGGTGTTGCAGCAACTGGAGCGGGAAGAGGATGCGACAGTGAGCGTCAATGACTGTTTTCGTCCGGTGAGCCGCTTCTTTGATCGCATTATGCGCCCGGAGCAGTTGTTAAAGAGCTTGCCTCAGGCGATGCGTATCCTGACCGATCCGCAGGCTTGTGGTCCGGTGACCCTGGCCCTGCCCCAGGATGTGCAGACTATGGCGTATGATTTCCCGGTAGAGTTTTTTACTCCCCGAGTACATCGCCTGCGGCGCATGGGTGCTGATGAGCAGGAACTCCAGCAAGCTATTTCGTTGTTACAACAGGCACGTAAACCGCTGGTGATTGCGGGCGGGGGCGTTCATTACAGCGGTGCCACAGAGGTGCTGCGCCAGTTCGTCGAGCACAGTGGCCTGCCGGTGGGAGAGACTCAGGCGGGCAAAGGGGCTCTGCCCTGGGATCACCCCTGCAATATGGGTTCTATTGGGGTCACCGGTGCTGAGGCCGCTAACCGGTTGGCTCAGGAAGCCGATGTGATTTTAGTGGTGGGTAGCCGGTTACAGGATTTTACCACCGGCTCCTGGTCGCTGTTTCGCGACGATGCCCGGCTGATTGGCCTCAATATCAATGGATTTGATGCCGGAAAACATCGTGCAATCCCTCTGGTGGCAGATGCCCGGCGCACCCTGCTGCACCTGCAACAGACCCTGGCAGAGTGGAAAAGTCCGGCCACCTGGCGGGAAAGCGCCCACGAGTTGCAGCAGGCCTGGTGGCTCAGCCAGCAACAGGTGACTGCCGCACCGACAGGCGACAGCTTACCCACCGATGCTCAGGTGATTGGCGCGGTGAATCGCAGTGCGCAAAAGCCTGATATTGTGGTTTGCGCTGCCGGGGGATTACCGGGAGAGCTGCATAAACTGTGGCGCACGGAAAGTGAGCGCGGCTATCACGTGGAGTATGGCTTTTCCTGTATGGGATATGAAATTGCCGGTGGCCTGGGCGTCAAAATGGCGGTACCCGAGTCACAGGTGTATGTGATGGTGGGAGATGGCTCCTATCTGATGATGAATTCAGAGATTGCCACCTCGGTGATGCTGGGTATGAAGCTGATTATCGTGGTGCTGGATAACCGGGGCTTTGCCTGTATTAATCGTCTGCAGCACGCCTGTGGCGGTGCAGGTTTCAATAATCTGCTCCAGGATTGCCACACCGCAGAGGCCGGCGCGCCCAAAATCGATTTTGCCGCCCATGCCCGCGCACTGGGGGCAGAGAGTGAATATGTCAAAGGCATTGCCGAGCTGGAGAGCGCCTTACAGCGCGCGCGTGGGGCACAGAAAACCACTGTGATAGCCATCGATACCGAGCCCGTGATCAACACCGAGGCGGGGGGACACTGGTGGGATGTGGCCGTGCCGGAAGTGTCACAGCGAGAGCAGGTACAGCAGGCCAGAGAGAGATATCTGCAGGCCAAACAGCAACAGAAATGGGGATAGGGAGAATTAAGTATGAGCGTACAACTGGGTATTAATCCTTTAACCTGGACCAATGATGATATGCCCTCCCTGGGGGCGGAAACCTCACTGGAGACCTGTCTGAGTGAGGGACGGGAGGCGGGCTTTGCCGGTTTTGAACTGGGCAATAAATTTCCACGGGATGCGCAGGTGCTGGGCCCTATTCTGAAGGCCCATGATCTGCAACTGGTATCCGGCTGGTATTCCGGCGAACTGCTGACCCGAACCCTGGAAAAGGAGAAAGAGGCTATCGCGGCCCATCTGCAGCTACTCAAGGCACTGAATGCGAAGGTGATGGTATTTGCTGAGGTAACCGGTGCTATCCACGGTGATATGGCGCGCCCGGTGGATCAGCGGCCCCGTTTTCCGGCTCAGCGCTGGCAGGAGTTCGGCGACAAACTGACCCAACTGGCGGAGTACACCCTGAAGCAGGGGGTTCGCATCGTCTATCACCACCATATGGGCACCGTGATTGAAACCGAGCAGGAGATCGATGCCCTGATGCAGCATACGGGAGACGCCGTGGGCTTGCTGCTGGATACCGGACACCTCCATTTTGCCGGTGGCGATCCCCTGCAGGTGGCGCAGCGTTGGGGCAGCCGTATCGCTCATGTGCATTGCAAAGATATCCGGGCCGAGGTGTTGGCGGATGTGCGTAATCGCCGCACCAGTTTTCTGCAGGCGGTGCTGGATGGGGTGTTTACCGTTCCGGGGGATGGCTGTATTGATTATGCAGCCCTGTTCCCGTTGCTTAAACAGCACCACTATCAGGGATGGCTGGTGGTGGAAGCGGAGCAGGACCCGGCGCTGGCACATCCACTGACCTATGCCCGTATGGGGTATGACAATCTTTACCGTCTGGCCACTCAGGCTGGCTTGTTGTAATCAAAGGGGAAGCGATAATGCGCAGAGTAGCCAATTTTATTGCCGGTCGTGAAGTGGTAAGCCAAAGCGGCCGGATTGCTGCGGTTTATGATCCGGCCTCGGGTGAGCAGCAGGCCGAAGTGGTATTGAGTAGCCGCCATGAGACAGAGCAGGCTATTGCTGTCGCGCAGGCGGCCTTTCCTGCCTGGTCGGCGACACCGCCACTGCGTCGTGCCCGAGTGCTGTTTCGTTTTAAAGCCCTGCTGGATGAGCATCGCGGCGAACTGGCGCGGCTGATTTCCAGTGAGCATGGTAAGGTCTATTCCGATGCAGAAGGAGAGGTGACACGCGGGCTGGAAGTGGTGGAGTTTGCCTGCGGTATTCCGCATCTGCAGAAAGGAGAGTTTTCTGCCAATGTGGGTCGCGGCGTGGACAGCCATACGCTGATGCAACCGCTGGGGGTGGTGGCCGGTATTACGCCTTTTAATTTCCCGGTGATGGTGCCGCTCTGGATGATGCCGGTGGCCCTGGCGTGTGGCAACTGCTTTATCCTGAAACCGTCGGAAAAAGTGCCCTCTGCGGCGCTGCTGCTGGCACAGTTACTCCAGCAAGCCGGATTGCCTGATGGGGTATTTAATGT
>JBOFSC010000139.1:0-1598 GCA_051651345.1 Enterobacteriaceae bacterium | reverse complement strand
CAATCCGCTCATTTTGTGCTTTTAACAATCCCATGGAGTGATTATACTCACAGAGTTTATTGCCGTTTTATGGGAGAGAGAGTATGTGGGAACTTGTTACCAGCCTGTTTTTTGCCGCCTGTATGGTGCCCGTCGTGATGGCGCTGATTCTGGGGCTGATCTACGGCTTTGGCGAATTATGTAATCTGATCTCCCACTGGGGCAAAGATCGTAGCTCCACCCCTTCCTCCTGATCGACAGATATATACCCAAAGTATTTCGAGTTGCGGCTAGGCGCAGCCAACAACGCCGCAACTTGAAAGACGATGGGTATACGATGGCCCGACAATTTGCCATCGTTATCACATTCCGCTGCTATTCTAAGTGAACTTTTTTCTGAATCGTTATATTCTTTCTTATACAACGCCAATCAGAAAGGATCACTCACATGATTAATAACAAGATTATCAAAGGAATCCTTATCCTCCTGCTCTCCGCCAGCGCCTGCCTCGCTAACGCAGCGGAGAAAATTACCGTCTATGCCGCCGCCTCTTTGACCAATGCCATCGAAGAGATCTCGGCAACCTATCAAAAAGCACATCCGGTAACCATCGTCTCCTCTTTTGCCTCTTCGTCTACTCTGGCACGGCAAATAAAAGAGGGTGCCCCTGTGGAGCTGTTTATTTCAGCGGACCAACGTTGGATGGATTATCTGGCGGAGAGCAACCTGATTAAAGCAGACAGCCGGGTCACCCTGCTTAGCAACCAACTGGTGCTGATAGCCCCCCGCGACAGCAAACTGCAGGCCATCACCCTGGATAAAAAGACCGACTGGACAGCTTTACTGCAAAACGGTCATCTTGCCGTAGGCGATCCTGATCATGTTCCCGTGGGTAACTACGCCAAACAGGCACTGACCTGGTTAGGGGCCTGGGAACAACTCTCGCCCAAACTGGCCCGTACCAATAACGTGCGTGCCGCGCTGGCCCTGGTGGAACAGGGTGAAGCCCCTCTGGGTATCGTCTATAGCTCCGATGTGGTGGTCACCGATAAAGTGAAAATTATCGCCACCTTTCCGACCCAGAGCCATGAACCTGTCACCTATCCCATGGCTCTGATAGCAGGCCGGGATAATGCGGCAGCACAAGCCTTCAGCCAATATTTACAGGGCCCCGAAGCAGCAAAAGTCTTCAATAAATATGGATTTGCGGTAACACAATGATTTTAAGTGACTATGAGTGGCAGGCGCTGTTGTTAAGTATGAAAGTCGCCAGCTTCGCGGTGGTATTCAGCCTGCCACTGGGCATCCTGGTGGCCTGGCTGCTGGCCCGTTGTCATTTTGTCGGTAAATCCCTGTTGGATAGCGTGGTACATCTGCCTCTGGTGTTACCGCCGGTGGTGATTGGCTATCTGCTGCTGCTGGGTATGGGACAGCGAGGGGTGATCGGGGAATGGCTTTATCGCTGGTTCGGCATCAGCTTTAGTTTTAGCTGGCGCGGCGCGGCACTGGCGTCGGCAGTGATCGCCTTTCCCCTGATGGTCAGGGCGATTCGTCTGGCGCTGGAAGCGGTGGATCGGCGTCTGGAACTGGCAGCGAAAACATTGGGCGCCAGCCCGCT
>JBOFSC010000138.1:0-2033 GCA_051651345.1 Enterobacteriaceae bacterium | reverse complement strand
AATATAGGGGGAGCCGGTAAAGGTATCGACAAAATGTCGTGCCTGACTGCTCTGTTGCTCCATCAGAATACCGACGCGCAGGCGGCTGGAGTCCAGATTAATGCCGTAGCCGAAAATAAACAGCAACACGATGGGGATCACAAAGGCGATCATAATACTGCTGGGATCGCGCATGATCTGATAACTCTCTTTGCGGCACAGGGCGCGCAGTCGCCGCCAGGAGAAAGAGAGAGCAGAACTATCATCAGACATGAATAGGCTCCTCCTGCTGGTCATACCGCTGTATCAACTGAATAAAAGCCTCCTCCATGGAGGGATCCGGGCACTGCTCACTGGCACAGCGCCGTTTCAGTGCATCCGGCGGGCCGATCGCGATCAGTTTACCGCGATAGACCAGGCCGATACGGTCACAATACTCCGCTTCATCCATAAAGTGGGTGGTCACCATCACGGTAACCCCTTTACCCACCATGCCGTTAATATGCATCCAGAATTCACGTCGGGTCAGGGGATCCACCCCTGAGGTGGGCTCATCCAGAAACAGAATATCGGGTTCATGCATCAGGGCACAGGCGAGGGCCAGACGCTGTTTAAATCCCAGGGGCAGCGCGTCGGGAGGCTGCGCCAGAATTGGGGTAAAATTAAAGGCGTCGATCATCTCGCGAATCTTATTGCTCTGCTGTGCGCCCCGCAGCCCGTAGACGCCGGAGAAAAAGCGCAAATTCTGCATCAGTGTCAGATTGCCATATAACGAAAACTTCTGCGCCATATAGCCCAGGTGCTGACGGGCTTGTTGCGAGCTCTGTTTTAAATCCATACCCAGTACCAGTGCCTGTCCGGCAGTGGGTACTAACAAACCACACATCATCTTAAAGGTGGTGGATTTCCCGGCACCATTGGGGCCGAGCAAGCCGAAAATTTCGCCGCGACGTACCTGGAAATTTACCTGATCGGTGGCGGCAAAATCGCCAAACTTCTTGGTTAAATCACGGGATTCAATTATCACCTCATGGGCAGGCGCAGTGACCTGGGGCATGATGGCTGACAGAGGGGATTCACCGTTAACAACGCCACCGAGCATCGAGATAAAGGCGTCCTCAAAGCGAGGCTTAGTATCATGCAGGGTAATATCATCGAAAGGTAACTGTTGCAGCAGGCTTGGCGCATCGGCATCAGGGCGTAGAATCAGGCGTACATATTGCCCCTGAATCACCCCATCCCCCACTTGTGGCAACATCAGCGCCTGTTGCAGCAGTTGACGTTTGTCCGTGCTGCAGGTTTCCAGCAGAAAAGCCCGCCCCTGCATGGTATCGGTTAGCTGCTCAGGCGGGCCGCTATAGAGCAGTTTGCCTTCATTGATCAGCAGGACCCGTTGACACAACTCCGCCTCATCCAGATAGGAGGTGCTCCACAGGATCAGCATCCCCTCATCGGCGAGTCCGGTAACAATCTGCCACAGTTCCCGACGAGAAATCGGATCGACACCAACCCCTGGCTCATCCAGCAGTAGTACTCTGGGTTTTCCCAGCAGGGTACAGGCCAGCCCCAGCTTCTGCTTCATGCCACCGGAAAGCTTACCCGCAAGGCGCGAGGTAAAACGGCTCAGATCGGTAAATTTCAGCAGATGCTGGAAAGTACTCTGCCGTTCCTGCACTGGGACATCGCGTAGCTCCGCATATAGGTTAAGATTTTCCATTACGGTTAAATCTTCGTACAGCCCAAATTTTTGCGGCATATAGTCCAAAATGGCATGGAGCTGTTTATCATCGGTCAGTGGGTCCAGCCCCAGTACCCGAATCGTGCCACTGCCGGGGGTCAGTAAACCCGCGAGCATGCGCAGCAAAGTGGTTTTTCCGGCCCCATCCGGGCCCACCAGACCAGTGACGCCACCTGGGTTGATCTCAATGGTCAGCGCCTCAATAGCGGGTTGCGCCAGCCCCGGAAACGTTTTTTCCACCTGGGACAGCATAATGCTTTGTGTGGCAACGGTTTCAGAGCTCATATGCTCACCCCTGTAGCAATGGCGGGAACGG
>JBOFSC010000137.1:0-3525 GCA_051651345.1 Enterobacteriaceae bacterium | reverse complement strand
AGCTGACGCTCAGGTTTTTCTCTGATTAAGCGTTGTTGTAACTCTGCGCGCCAGGCGTGATCTTCAACCAGACGCAGAACAGCCTTGATATACTCCTCTCGATCATGGGCGACCAGATGGTCAGACAATCCCATACGCGCCAACAGCGCCGCATCGATATGAGTATGTAATTCAGGACCCTCCATACAGACGCCGGGAATCCCCTGAGAAATCAGGTCTACCAGACTGTTCATATTGCCATAGGGGAAAGGGCTGACAAACAGCTCACAACTGTGCAGGCTTTGTAAATAGGTCGCTATGTTTTTTTGCTCATTAATCTCTGCACCGGGCAGCAGATTCTGTATCGCCTGGCAAAGATAGGTATAAATAACACCAACAGCACTGGCGACATAGAAACAAAACTGTATCGGTACCTGGGAATGCCGTTCGATCTCAGCCAGTGTCTGCAGAAAAGAAGGGTTGATTTTCATGATGGAGGCACAAACTGCTATCCGCACAAAGGGCTTTTTCTCCTTCCTGACCTCAGGCGGCTGATACGAAACAGCTTCATAGAGTTGCTCTATGGGGACAAATGGCATCGCGCCCACAGATACGGGCACCACTCTTTCACCGAAGCACGCCGGGTCCGCCAGCAGATCCTGCTCCAGAACAAACGCATCCAAAGTATCACAAAAGGTGGAGGCTCCATGCCCCAGAGAGACTATCTGCAGCGGAGCCAGACGCAGGTTAGACAGAAACAGCGTATGCTGGAACATACCGATGCCCGGATAATAGATCAGATCCGGTCTCTGCTGATGAGCCAACTCTATCGTTCGCGTTATGATCTCTTTACGCGTAAAAAAGTGAACTTCAGAAAATATCGCCATCGAGATTTGATCCAGGCTCTTCTCTTCCGCAATGGCGTGTAATGTATAGTGCTGCGCCAGCGCACGCAGTGACACGGAGTGGGTGCGGTATACACTATGTTGGCTGTTAAACCACTCCAGGATGATAAAAGCCAGCGGCTTCTCTCGTGACGGAGGCGCTGTCGTCACATCCTGGTATCCCTTCTTTAGCAATGTATTGCGTATCAGTCGGTTGAGCTCCCTCTTGATGTTATGTTTTTGCGCCAACTGCGCATAGGAGCAAGACATATAAGCTTCATGTAATAAATAGTCAGGTAAATGCTCTGTGGTCTCAAGGGATTTTAATTTTTCCGGCAACCAGGCCAGAATTTTTTCCCGCTTCTCATACCCTGCCGGTGTAGGCAAGGTTCGGCTGCTTAAGATGCAAAACAGCAGCATGGCACACTTTTTCCAGTCAGTTGCCCACCATCTGTCCAGGTCCAATTCAATACAAGAGTCGGGGTGGTAGCTCAGGCAGAAAACTTTAAAGGCGCTGTCGCTAAGATTCAGTTTCTCCGCATCGCCGCTACCCGCCAGATTATGGGTATAAATAATATGATCCCCATGACCATAGCCACTGACAGCAAAGATAGCGGCCAGCCAGCGATATGCCAGCATTAAACCACCCCAGCCTTCATCAGTTAACACAAAAGAGGGGCTGCAAAACAGCTGGCTAATGGCACCAGCCAAACGTGAACAGACACGCTGATGGATATGATTCAAATCATCGCCCTGAGCCCTGGCACTGATATTAGGGCTCCAGCGGCCATAGGTGCGGTCCAGTTCGCTCAATAGAAATAGCAACTCCTTACTGGCTTTTTCCTGGGCATGGATACTGACTAAATATTCAAAATTCTCGAGATTAAAGCTTTTGGGTGCCTCAGTCATAAATCCGCCTCGATACGTATGAAGTGCCGCAGGGCACGCAAGGGGCTCTCGGTTTTCGCCGCTATGGTGCGATAAACAGATTTATCCGCGAATCAAGTAAGTATAGTTTGTTCTGAGGACTGGGGATTCAGATGTCGGATGTCGGATGTCGGATGTCGGATGTCGGATGTCGGACATCAGACTTCAGATATCAGGAAAATCGGAGGTTATCACTTCTGACTTCTGATGTCTGACCTCTGATATCTGAATTGGCGCATCCGAGAGGATTCGAACCTCTGACCGCTCGGTTCGTAGCCGAGTACTCTATCCAGCTGAGCTACGGATGCATTTCAGATTTCAGGTATCAGACTTCAGATATCAGGAAAATCGAAGGTTATCACCTCTGACTTCTGAGGTTTGACCTCTGATGTCTGAATGGCGGTGAGGGAGGGATTCGAACCCTCGATGCAGCTCTTAACCGCATACTCCCTTAGCAGGGGAGCGCCTTCAGCCTCTCGGCCACCTCACCTTGTCAGGTTTCGGGTTTGTGCAACCCGACGCCTGCCGATAGGCGCACATATTACTTTCCCCACCTTATAAGTCAATTTATTTTTCTTTTCATGTGCGCGGTTGCACACTTAGCAGACAATAAGAGCAGAACGACAGCAATCGTTGCGGTTTGTCGCACAGAAAAACAGCACAAGGGTATCGGAGAAAATATCAGGAAGGAAAACAAGGGAGCGCCTCGCAGCGATGCTGCGAGGCGCTTGGCTCAAGATCAGTAAGTCGTTTGCTGTGACTTCTCTGCTTGTATACGCTGATAAATTTCTTCGCGATGGACAGAAACCTCTTTCGGGGCATTAACGCCAATACGGACCTGGTTCCCCTTCACACCTAAAACAGTGACGGTGACCTCATCCCCAATCATCAGGGTTTCACCAACTCGACGAGTCAGAATAAGCATTCTTTGCTCCTTGAAAGATTAAATAGAGCCGGGCTTCTCACTTTATTCCTGTGGATCAAACATCCTAAATCAAGAAACCGTAAGCGACTGAACCCATAAATATGAGCACAGCATATCCCGAGCCATCAGATTTAGTATAAGTCTAGCGTACTTCTGCTGCTGTCTACTTTTCTTATTTTTTTAAAAAAGCAGACACGCAGAAAAAAGCTATAACTAACAATAAATTAAACAACTCAACAGGCCGCAAAGCAATAGCTTTTACACTTTTGCCGCAATCCATGCCTCCACACTGGCCAATGCCTTGGGTAACCCCGCAACATCAGTACCACCAGCTTGAGCCATATCCGGACGTCCCCCTCCTTTACCGCCGATTTGCTGCGCAATAAAACCTATCAGCTCACCCGCCTTGACCTTTTCCGTCAGTTCCCTGGTCACCCCAACGATCAGACTCACTTTGTCATCCTGTACTGCTGCCAGCACAATCACGCCGCTGCCCATCTGATTTTTAAGGTCATCCACCATCGTCCGCAATACTTTTGGTTCGACTTCAGCCAGTTGACTGACCAGAAGTTTGATCCCCTTAATATTTTTGGCCTTACTGACCAGTAATGCACTTTTACCCGCTACCTGCTGCTCCTTCAGTTGCTGGTTCTCTTTCTCCAATAATTTATTGCGCTCCAGCAGAGTATCTATCTTATCATGCAGAGTGTTGCCATCACTTTTAACCAGACGAGCCACATTCTGTAATAAGTTACGCTGATGATGCACAAAGGCTATCGCTCCCTCTCCGGTAACTGCTTCAATACGACG
>JBOFSC010000136.1:0-4728 GCA_051651345.1 Enterobacteriaceae bacterium | reverse complement strand
AATCTTCTGCCGTACCAGAGAGTAGCCAGGGCAAACTGCTCACCGTTTCCACCGATGTGTTGAAACTGTCCATTAACACCCGCGGTGGGGATATCGATGAGGCCCAATTGCTGCACTACCCGGCAACTCTCGGTTCCATTGAACCTTTTCTGCTACTGGAAACCACGCCCGCCTTCAGCTATCAGGCACAAAGCGGCCTGATTGGTACCGATGGCCCGGATGCCAAAGCGCGTCCACAATATCAGTCGACACAAACAAGCTTTGCGCTGGCTGAGGGACAGAATGAACTGCGTATCCCACTCACGTATCGTGATCCGAATACCGGTGTGGTCTATACCAAAACCTTTATTCTGCAGCGCGGGCAATATGTGATCAACGTGGAGTACCACATTGATAACAGCAGTACCCATCCCCTGCAGGTGATGATGTATGGTCAGCTCAAGCAGAGTGTGGAGCTGCCCAAGCATCGCGATACCGGCAGCAGCAACTTTGCTCTGCACACTTTTCGTGGTGCGGCCTACTCTTCCAGCGATGACAAATATAAGAAAATCAAATTTGATGATATTCGCAGCGAGCAGCCTGGGGAGCGTTTGAACATTGTCACCCCGGGTGGCTGGGTAGCCATGTTGCAGCAATATTTTGCCAGCGCCTGGATCCCCTCTGCCGATCAGCAAAACACCTTCTACACCAATTTGCTGAGTGATGATAATGCGGCTATCGGTTTTAAAGGATCGGCGATCACCATCGAACCGGGCCAGCAGAAGAGTATCAGTGCTAAATTGTGGCTGGGACCGGAGCTGCAGTCGCAGATGGCAGCAGTGGCGCCCCATCTGGATCTGACAGTAGATTACGGTTGGTTGTGGTTTATCTCGCAGCCGCTGTTTAAGCTGCTCAAGTGGTTACACTCCTTTATCGGTAACTGGGGTTACTCCATTATCGTGATCACCTTTATTGTGCGTGGAATCATGTATCCGCTGACCAAAGCGCAATACACCTCTATGGCGAAGATGCGCATGTTGCAGCCCAAGTTACAGGCAATGCGTGAGCGTATAGGTGATGACAAACAGCGCATGAGTCAGGAGATGATGGCGCTGTATAAGGCGGAGAAGGTCAACCCCCTGGGCGGTTGTTTCCCACTACTGATTCAGATGCCAATATTCCTGGCTTTATACTATATGCTGATGGGTTCGGTGGAGTTGCGTCAGGCACCTTTCGCCTTGTGGATTCATGACCTGTCTGCGCAGGACCCTTACTATATTCTGCCGCTGCTGATGGGGGTGACCATGTTCTGTATTCAGAAGATGTCGCCCACCGCCATTACGGACCCCATGCAGCAGAAGATCATGAACTTTATGCCGGTGATGTTTACCGTGTTCTTCCTGTGGTTCCCCTCTGGCCTGGTGCTGTACTATATCATGAGCAACCTGGTGACCATTATTCAGCAGCAGTTGATCTACCGCGGGCTGGAGAAGAAGGGCTTACACAGTCGCGATAAAAAGTAATCTGACAATAAAATAATAACCGGGGGCAGTCAGATGACTGCCCTTTTTTATAGGGGACAAGATGAACAGTAACGATACTATTGTTGCACAAGCGACGGCGCCAGGCCGGGGGGGAATTGGCATAGTGCGCCTCTCAGGGCCCGCCTGCCGTGATGTGGCCCTGCAGGTGCTGGGAAAAGTACCCGCGCCGCGCCATGCTGACCTGCTCCCCTTTCTCGACAGCGATGGTTCGGTGCTCGACCAGGGGATTGCCCTCTACTTCCCTGGCCCCAACTCCTTTACCGGCGAAGATGTGCTTGAGCTGCAGGGACATGGTGGCCCGGTCATCCTCGATCTGCTGTTAAAACGCATTTTGCTGCTGCCTGCAGTCCGCATTGCCCGCCCTGGGGAATTTTCCGAACGCGCTTTTCTCAATGACAAACTCGATCTGGCTCAGGCGGAAGCTATCGCCGATCTCATCGACGCCAGTTCCGAGCAGGCGGCACGCTCCGCCATGCACTCCCTGCAGGGGGCTTTTTCCCATCGCGTACATCATATGGTGGAAGCACTCACTTACCTGCGCACCTATGTGGAAGCGGCCATCGACTTTCCCGATGAAGAGATCGATTTTCTGGCAGACGGACACATCCTGGAGAAACTGGATGAGGTGATCAGCGAACTGCAAGGGGTCCAGGCTGAAGCCCGTCAAGGCTCACTTCTTCGGGAAGGGATGAAGGTAGTGATTGCCGGACGCCCCAATGCGGGCAAGTCGAGTCTGCTCAATGCTCTGGCGGGGCGTGAGGCGGCGATTGTCACGGATATTGCCGGCACCACCCGCGATGTGCTGCGTGAGCATATTCATATCGACGGCATGCCACTGCATATCATCGACACGGCGGGTTTACGCGAAGCCGGTGATGAGGTGGAGCGTATTGGTATCGAGCGCGCCTGGCAGGAGATAGAAAAGGCGGATCGACTGCTGCTGGTGGTGGATGCCACCACAACAGAGGCCATCACACCGGCAGAGCTATGGCCTGAATTTATGGCGCGTTTACCGGGCCGAATTCCGGTTACTCTGGTTCGCAATAAGGTGGATCTCACTGGCGAAGAACCCGAGCTGCACGAAGAGAGTGATTACTCACTTATCTCTCTGTGCGCCCGCAGCGGTGGGGGTATCGACCTGCTGCGCGACCATCTCAAACAGTGCATGGGTTTTGACAGCCATCTGGAGGGGGGATTTCTGGCCCGCCGCCGCCATCTGCAGGCGCTGGAAGCCGCCGCGTTGAATCTGCACCAGGGCCGAGACCAGTTAGTAAGCGCTCACGCAAGTGAACTGCTGGCCGAAGAGTTACGTCTGGCACAACTACACCTGAGCGAGATTACCGGAGAGTTTACCTCCGATGATCTTCTCGGGAGGATTTTTAGCAGTTTTTGTATTGGGAAGTAGAATGGAGTTTATAGCCGTTCACTGAAGTTCGCAAGCCTGCATAATACATTGTTATGTAGGCTTTTTTGTATCCATGTAAATTCACTCATGTTCCATCACATCCGCTATTTCTGTGCCCATGTTTGTGCCTGTTTTATTTTTCCCGTGTGCCCATGATCGTTTTTTGAGCTGTTAATCACAGTAAAAAGGCACATAAAATGTGTAAATAGTAACCTGCAAGCTTTCATTCATGGGCACATAGATACTAAAAGTAAAAAATAATTATTTATAAACAATTAGTTAATAAAAATTCAAATGGGCACAAGAAGAGGTGAAATATGGCACTTTCAGATACAAAACTCAGAAATCTATCAGCCAAAGAAAAACCTTACCAAATCGCAGATGGTGGGGGATTGTTCATTGAAGTACTAACCAGCGGTCGCAAAGTCTGGCGCTTACGCTACCGATTGAACAATAAACAGGAAAAGGCGACATTAGGTGAATACCCGGCCTTCACACTATTAGAAGCCAGACAGTGGCGTGAAGAATGCAGATCTATGATCGCGCATGACATCAGCCCAGCTCAGAAGAAACAAGCAGATAAAGATAAAGCCAAACAAAAAGAATCTACTACTGTTGAAGCCTTTGCTAAGCGCTGGATGACTGATATCGTTGAAAAAAGTAACAAACATCCACGCAATATTGCACGTATTATAAACAAAGATATCATACCGACTATTGGCAGCCTGCAATTAGAAGAACTCTCTACCGCGCACATACAAAGCGTGATTGATTGTATCAAAGCCAGAGGGTCAGATCATATGGCACTGCTGGCACGTAATGTACTCAAGCGAATGTTAGCTTATGCCATTTCTCGCGGTATAATTTTCAACAACGCCGCAGCCGCTATTGAGGCTCGCTATATCGCGCAAGCTTCCAGCCGTGAAGTTTCGCTAACCCCGGAGGAGGTTGGTATCCTGCTGAGAGGGATCTACACCTCTAACCTGAATCGTGCTAATAAACTGGCTCTGCACTTGCTGATCTTATGCATGGTTCGTAAGAGCGAGTTGATAGAAGCTACTTGGGATGAGATAGATTTAGAACAGGCTGAGTGGCGCATTGGTGCTGAACGGATGAAGATGCTCAACCCGCATATTGTACCGTTATCTCAACAAGCGGTGGCAATGTTTGAAGAGCTAAAAACGATGGCAATGGAATCGCTCTATGTCTTTCCCAGCAGTTGGGATCAAAGACGTCCAATCTCTAAGACAACGCTTAATGCTGCGGTTCGCACGCTAGACCTGAATGTCCGCGACTTTGTGATCCATGATTTTCGTCGCACCGCCAGCACTATACTGCATGAACAAGGGTACAATTCGGACTGGGTAGAAAAGTCGCTGGCGCACAAGATTGGTGGCGTTCGTGGCGTTTACAACCGTGCTGAGTATCTTGATCAACGCCGTGACATGTTGCAAGCCTGGGCTGATTTTGTTGATGCTCAGATTGAGGATGGTAAGAAGGTGATCATTGGGCGGTTTGGGAAGGCGTATAAGGCGGGGTGAGTTTATTATCGCTTCTCAGGTAAAGAACCCTATGGCTTTTTCCTTTTAATGCGTGAGGTTAAGTTATCTGAAAGCTTTTCAGACAATCAGTTCACTTGCTGACTTTATAGGATAAAGCATGTTATCATATGTAGGTACTTAAGCTCATAACACATTGATGTACCTTTAATTCATTACAGGGTAAATACTAAGACCTAACGATAGCAACATACTTTTCTGATCTCGCCTGGGATGAGCTCGTTGACCATGAGTCGCAAAA
>JBOFSC010000135.1:0-1631 GCA_051651345.1 Enterobacteriaceae bacterium | reverse complement strand
ACCGGTTTTACTGACCAACAGACCGATGGTGTAATTCACAATAGCGCCGACGATCAGGGTGGAAACAAACAGGATACAGATGGCTACCCCATTGCGTACCAGCGGATCCTGAAAACCGGTAAAGTAAGCGGCAAGATAGGGATAGAAGCGGCTGGCCACGAAAAATGCGCATCCCCAGGTCACCAGGGAGAGCGCTTCACGGACAAAACCGCGAATCAGGCTGATAAAAGCCGACAGGCCAATAATGCCTATAATGCTGTAATCAATCCATCCCATCTTGATTCCTTCTGTTTGGCTAAGGTTTATAGCCTCTCACCTGGCCACTTAATCCACTTAACGATTTTAACTCCGCCAGTTGTCCTTCCAGTGTCTCCTTCGAGACATTAGGACCAACGTAAATCCGGGTTAACTCCCCGGACACGGCTTTAGAGGGGATCGTGTAGACCCGATATCCTGACAGACGCAAACGGGCCACTATCTCTTCCACCTTAGCGGCGTTTTTCAGCGCACCCAGCTGTATCACCCAGGCGCTGCCCGCCGGTGCCCGCTCACGAGACTCCGGGGCCGCAGGTGGTGTCGACCCGGAAGAGGCAGCCTCTTGCTTAGCCTTATTCGATTCCTGGGAAACAGCGGGTTTATCACTCTTCTCCACGACCGGAGGGGGCGTCACAACCGGAACGGTCTCTTCCTGCGCTTTCTCCTGTTGTGACTCCTGACGTTCTGCAGGCGGCACAGTTATCGGCTGACCCTGTTCCGCTGCCGGTGGCGCTGTTGGCGCTGCCTCTTCTGTGGGCGGCTCTTGTGCTGGCGGGTTGGTCGGGGAGGATAATAACGGCTGAGTCACCGGCGGCAACAGATCGATATCCTGTTCATCTCCCTCTTTCGGCACTAATGGAATCGCGGCAAACTTCTCCTCATAATGCCTTTTTTCACCATCCAGCAGGCTGGGTAAAACAATCACACCGACAGCTACCAGTATCAGCGAACCTACCAGGCGATTCTGAAATTTGCTGGCCACGTTTCCTCCCTCAGTTACAACGTGTTCAATACTGCAGCCACAATATGAAATGAACCAAAGACCACTATGGTATCTTCTGGCCCCGCATCCTGCATAGCCTGTTGCCATGCCAGAGACACACTATCAAACAGCTGAGCATCAGGCACATAAGCGGCCAGCTCCTCGGCCAACAGACCCGGTGCACCTGCGCCACCCACGGCCCCTTTAAGTGAAGCACAATACCAGCACTCTACCAGCGGCTGTAGTTGCGCCACGACACCGGTCACATCTTTATCAGACAGTATCCCCATCACCGCACGTAATTTTCCGCTGCGGGCAGGTAAATTCTGTAGCTGCTGTGCCAGATACGCGGCTGCATGGGGATTGTGTGCCACATCGACGATCAACCGCGGCGATTCCTGGATAATCTGGAAGCGTCCTGCCAGTTGTGCCTTAAGCAAACCTTCGCGAATAGCCTGATCCGTTACAGACAGGGGGGAGTGGAAAATCGCGGCCAACGCCGTGGCGGCATTATCCACAGGCACCCGAACCGGGGGTAACTGAGTGATCTCCCGTCCGGCCGCCTGGAGGGACCAACTGTCCTCCTGCTGGCTCCACTCCCACTCCACACCGC
>JBOFSC010000134.1:0-2089 GCA_051651345.1 Enterobacteriaceae bacterium | reverse complement strand
TTTTTTGCGACTCATGGTCAACGAGCTCATCCCAGGCGAGATCAGAAAAGTATGTTGCTATCGTTAGGTCTTAGTATTTACCCTGTAATGAATTAAAGGTACATCAATGTGTTATGAGCTTAAGTACCTACATATGAGCCAGCCCTGGCATCCACTTCGATATAAAACGCTGTTGCATAATACCTTTACTCGCCGTCTGATATTGATATTTTTTTACCCCTCATACAGTACACTATTGTCTGCGAAAATACTTGGCAGTCTGTTTTAGCAAGCAGAGTGTTGCATAACCGATTCAAAAAAAACCGTAGATCAGTTATAATGGTACGTTCACTGTTCGTTGGATAACTGTATGAAACAACTCCTTGATTTTTTACCGCTGATTGTTTTTTTCGTCTTCTATAAATTGTATGACATTTACGTGGCTTCCGGCGCTTTGATTGCGGCAACGGCTGTCGCTCTGGTGGGCAGTTACCTGCTCTATCGCAAAATAGAGAAGATGACATTAATTACTTTTGTTATGGTGGCGGTTTTCGGTACTTTGACGCTGGTATTTCATCAGGATCTGTTTATCAAATGGAAAGTGACGGTGGTCTATTTCTTGTTTGCTCTTGGGTTGTTATTCACTCAGTTTATTCTCAAGCAGACATTAATTCAGACCATGCTCGGTAAGGAGCTGGTGCTGCCGGATGTGGTCTGGCGCCGTCTTAATATGGCCTGGGCACTGTTCTTTTTTCTGTGTGGTCTGGGTAATATCTATGTGGCTTTCTGGCTGCCGCAAAGTACCTGGGTTAACTTTAAAGTATTTGGCCTCACCGGTTTGACTCTGCTGTTTACGCTCCTTTGTGGAGTTTATGTCTATCGCTATCTGCCGCGTGAAAACGAGGAGAATAAACGCTCATGAGCCCATCCTATGCAACCCCTGCCGGCAGCCTGGTATTACGAACCCTGGCGATGCCTGCTGATACCAATGCCAATGGCGATATTTTTGGTGGCTGGTTGATGTCGCAAATGGATATGGGCGGCGCTATTCTGGCCAAAGAGATTGCCGAAGGAAGGGTCGTCACCGTCGCTGTTAACGGCATTACTTTTCTAAAACCTGTGGCGGTAGGCGATGTGGTCTGCTGCTATGCCAAATGTGTTCGCACTGGCACCAGTTCCATCACCATGAAAATTGAAGTATGGATCAAAAAGGTGATGTTCTCTGATCATAATGATCGCTATATTGTCACCAATGCCGAGTTTACCTATGTGGCGGTGGATGACGACGGACGCCCTCGCCCCCTGCCTGAGGTGAGACGGAATTGTACGGGGAATATTCCGGCCTGATTTCTCATTCCCCTCAGTGGAGGGGAATTGTTCTTGTTAGCGCATCTGCACATCCCCATTGATTTTAAACTCAATGGTCACCAACAGATTTTTACTTGCCAGACTCTCATAGCGCCAGCGACGCATCACTTTACGCACTTCACGGATAAACAGCGGATCCGCCTGGGGTGTCATAATGCGGATATTGTCTATTTGGCCTGAGCCATCCACATCAAACTGTACTTTGACTTCGCCCTCAATACCCAGCACCCGCGCCCGCTGCGGATATAGGGGTTGCACGCGTTGCAGCTCCTTCGCTACCCGGCCTTCGGGTTGCGAATTCGTTGTTTTTCCGGCCGTCAAAGCTGATGTCGGGGCGGCTCCCTCTTGATGGGTTGTACCTTGTGTACTGTTAGCCACAGGTGCGGTGCTGTCAGATGCAGTAACTGCGCTTTTGGCCGCTGACGCTAAACGTGATGACTGTTGCGCCGGAGGTTTCTTTTTCTCTGTCACTTTTTTTTCGGGAGGAGTGACTTTATTCACCACCGTTTTAGTTACCACCTCCACAGGGGGCTCTGGCGGTAATATCGCTACCGGCTCCGGTTCTGCAGTCGGGGCAGGCGCTTCGGGTTCGCTCTGTTTACTTTGCCTGAGGCGGTCACTCAGTTGTGCCATTTCTGCCGACGATAAGAAACGCGTATCGAGCATAATCACGCCGCTATCTGCCGTGCTACCCGCTGCCAGAGGCGCTTTATTATGGAAGCTGATATAGAGAAGCAGTGCC
>JBOFSC010000133.1:0-2883 GCA_051651345.1 Enterobacteriaceae bacterium | reverse complement strand
GAGAGCTTCTGGCAGCAGCACGTGCTGCAGGCGGATAAACATACTCTGGCGCTGTTCTGGTCCCCCCTGCAAGCGGAAAGTATCAAGCTGATCACCCAGTTGGAATCCCAGATTAACGATTATCCCCGCTGGCAACTGGTTCCCGTGGATACCTATAAAAACCATCGTCTGGCGCATCGCTACCAGGTCACCCGCTTACCTACGCTGATTCGCCTGCAGCAAGGAGAGGAAACCGGCCGTCTGGTGGAGCCGGACAGCGCACAACTGTTACAACTTTTTAAGGAGTCATCGCATGATTGAACTAAATAAAGAGAACTTTGCTGCCGAAACCGGAACCGGAAAAGCGGTAGTAGATTTCTGGGGGGAAAATTGCGATCGATGTATGGAACTGATGCCGGATATTCAGCGGTTAGCGAAAGCCTATGGCGATCAGCTCACCTTCTGTAGCCTGAATATTCAGGGCAACCGCCGTCTGGCGATGGAGCAAAAAGTGATGGGTTTGCCCTCTATTGTTTTCTACCACAACGGCGAGCGGGTTAAACACCTGAGCGGCGAAAGCTTGCAGGTAGAGGAGATAGAGCAGGCGATCCAGGCATTTTGTAGTGAGAGTTGATGTTACTTAAGTCGGAGGAACGATATGGAGTTAAGCAATAAAAAAATCATCATCCTGGGTGACCGGGACGGTATTCCCGGCCCGGCCATCGAAGCTTGTGTTAAGCCCCTGGGGGCGGAGGTGGTGTTCTGTACAACCGAGTGCTTTGTTTGAACAAGCGCCGGAGCTATGGATCTGGAAAATCAGCGTCGCATTAAGGCATTGACTGAGAAGCATGCACCACAGGATCTGCTGGTGATCCTGGGCGGAGCGGAAGCGGAAGCTTCTGGTCTGGCATGTGAAACCGTCACCAATGGCGACCCGACTTTTGCAGGCCCTCTGGCTGGAGTTCAGTTGGGACTCCTCTGTTATCACATCTTTGAAGATGAAATAAAGCAAGCGGTCAACCCGGAGCTGTTTCAGGAACAGGTTGGCATGATGGAAATGGTATTGGATGTGGATGCGATAGTCGCTGAAGTCAAACAGTACCGGGACCAATACTGTAGTTATTTGTAGTAGTTACCCGGAAATTTAACCCGGTCAGATTCTGGCCGGGCATCGCTCTCCCCATTACGGAGGTGTATATGGGAAACGCAGTCATCCGGCATGCAGGTTTTATTCTGGCCCATGTGCCTGACATGCTGGTATGGTATGGTTCAACAGCACAACAACTACGGATGCAACAGCCGGATGCCCCTTACCTTGCGGAGATGAAAGAATCTCTGCGCAGTTTCGAACAGGCTGTCAACTACCCCCCTAATCAATGTTATATCGGCAATATCACCCCGGAACAGCTGGCTGAACTGAGCCGCCCCTGGTCTGAACATAAGCAACCCATGTCGCCGATGGCACCTCATGGCGCTATTTTTTCTCAGGAGCAATTCTATGCCCTGCTGTGTTATGTGGATGCCTTTGAACTGACCGCCTGGTTACCGGAATTTATCGCTCTGGCGCAGAAGCAGGCAGAGCAGCATCCGAAGATGGCTGCGCTGCCACTGTTTGATAAAGCCGTGCAGGCGAGCGAGCAGGAGTTGCGTGCGGCGGTGGAGCAGCAACATGCCGCAGGGCTCTATCTTCAGGACAGGCTGGTGGGTTGTGTTAAGGCGGCCCATGATCTCGATATCAACCTGAACGCCCATGTGATGCTGGAAAACCTGGCGACCAAAGCCAGCGCAGTGATGGCGGGTTGGCAGATCCCGGAAGCGATGCTGCAGCAGGTGGAGTATGTGATCGAATGTTCCGAAGAAGCCGTAGGGGATGTGAATCAACGGGGCGGAGGTAATCTGGCAAAAGCAGTGGCGGAAAGCCTGGGCTGTCAGCGCGCCACCGGTATTGATATGCGGGGTTTCTGTGCCGCGCCCGTTCATGGCTTACTCAATGCGGCGGCCCTGGTAAAAAGCGGCGTCTATCGCCATGTGCTGGTGCTGGCCGGAGGATCGGTCGCCAAACTGGGGATGAATGGCCGTGACCATGTCAAACACAACCTGCCCCTGCTGGAAGATATGATCGGCGGTTTTGCTGTGCTGGTCTCAGAGGATGATGGTGTCAGCCCGGTGATCAATACCGCAGTCAGTGGCCGCCATAGTGTGGGCACCGGATCTTCCCCTCAGGCCGTGATGGCTTCCCTGATTTCACATCCACTCAAAGCAGCGTCGATGACCTCACTGCAGGTGGATAAATACAGCGTCGAGATGCAAAACCCGGAAATTACGCAACCTGCCGGTGCCGGTAATGTGCCCGAAGCCAACTACAAGATGATCGCGGCCCTTAGCGTGATGGAAGGGTGGCTGGAGCGCGGTCAGATAGCGGATTTTGTCAGCCGTCATGGTATGCCGGGGTTTGCGCCCACTCAGGGCCATATTCCTTCCGGTATCCCCTATATCGGCCACGGTGTCCAGGCGATCCTGAATCAGAGCATCGACAACTTTATGGTGGTGGGTAAAGGCAGCCTGTTTTTAGGCCGAATGACCAACCAGTTTGATGGCGTCAGCGTACTTATCGAGCGTAATAAGGGCAAAGGTGGCGCGCCACGGGCTGAGACAGATAGCACAGCAATGGCAACCTTGCTGGCTGAGGCGATGCGCAAAGTGGCTGATAGCCTTGAGAAGCCCTAAGGAGGAGTGATATGTCCGACTATTCTCTCTCCCGGGTATTGCGCGATATGGCAGATACCCTCACCACAGGGAGGCCGCAAGTCAAAATTGCCTTCACCGCGCTCGGCAGTGAGTTACCTGATGCAGATTTGTTGGCAGCAGCGGCGAGTGTCAGCCAGGAACTGACGCCGGTGATTA
>JBOFSC010000132.1:0-1432 GCA_051651345.1 Enterobacteriaceae bacterium | reverse complement strand
GAGGCAGTGTCTCCTGCAGCAACTGGCCTGCTGCCGCATCCAGCTTAGTATGCAGCGTCAGCGCCGTATCCTGATCCGTAATGGCAACCCGGCTCTGGGCCACAATATCACCGGCATCGGCTTTGCTGATCATCTTATGCAGAGTCACCCCGGTTTCGGTCTCCCCTTTCACCAGCGCCCAATTCGCCGGCGCGCGTCCTCTGAAAGCAGGCAGCAGGGAGCCATGCAGATTAAAGGCGCCCCCGGCAGGGATCGCCAGCAGATCGCGGCCCAGCATATGACGATAGTAGAATGAGAAGATCAGATCCGGTGCCATCCGGCGAATTTTCTCGACCCACAGAGGATGGTTCACATCTTCGGCACAGTAGACCGGCAGATTCTTTTGGGCACACAACTGGGCCACTGAACGGAAAAAGTGATTCTCCCCGGCCTGATCCTGATGGGTAAAGACCGCTTCTATCTGAAAACCTGCCTCCAGAAGTGCCTCTATTCCTGTACAGCCGATATTGTGGTAGGCAAACACGACAACTTTCATTACATTTTTTCCTGTTGGGCGCCGTGCTGCTGCGCACGAACAATTTGATGAATAAAGTAGCGCGGTCTGGCACGTACATCATTGTACATGCGGCCGATATACTCCCCCAGCAATCCCATACCCAGTATCTGTACACCGATAAAAATAAACAGGATGGCAAAGAGAGTGAAAACCCCCTCTGCAGACCAGATCGGCCCAAACAGGGCGCGCATCAGCAGCAGAAAGAGCGCTAAAAAGAAACCAGTGGCAGAAATCGCCGTGCCCACCAGACTGAGCCAGCGCAGGGGGACGCTGGTCATGCAGGTCACCAGATCGAACATCAGGTTGATCAGATGCATAAAACCATATTTGGAGACGCCGTGTACCCGCTCGGTGTGTGCCACTTCCAGCTCGATGGTGTCACGGGCAAAACTGTTGGCCAGTACCGGAATAAAGGTGCTGCGCTCATGACAACAGAGCATGGCATCGACAATATTGCGTCGGTAAGCGCGTAACATGCAGCCATAATCACTCATCTTCATGCCCGTGGAGTGTTGTACTGCCTTGTTGATCAGTTTGGAGGCAAAGCGGCGAAACCAGGGGTCCTGGCGATTGCGGCGGATGGTTCCCACCACATCGTAGCCCTGCTCTGCCGCTTCCACCAGACGTGGGATCTCGGCAGGGGGATTTTGCATATCCGCATCCAGGGTGATCACCAGATCCCCCCTGGCATTTTCAAACCCAGCCATAATGGCGGAGTGTTGTCCATAGTTACGGTTGAGCAGGATGCCCACCATATGATTCTCAGGCTGCGCTGCCGCTTTCTGGATAAATTCTGTGGAACCATCACGGCTGCCATCATCCACCAGAATCACCTCATACTGCTGTTTTAACTCTCCACAGGCCGCATTAAGGGCA
>JBOFSC010000131.1:0-1750 GCA_051651345.1 Enterobacteriaceae bacterium | reverse complement strand
GGGTGCAGTACCTTGATCGGTGCCTTAAACATCTCAACAAACTCCATCAGGCCCTGGTTGGCGTGACAGAGTGCCCCTGAATAGGCATAAGCATCGGGATCGTTTTGGGCAAAATGCTCCAGTTTACGGATATCCACCTTACCCACCAGAGAGGAGATATCCTGGTTATTTTCATCTCCGGGCTCGGTTTTAGCGATGGCGATCTGCTGCAATATAGAGGGCCATAATTTAACCACTCTGAATTTTGTGATATCGCCCCCAAAATCGTGCAGACGTTTTACTGCCCAGGGCGACATAATGGCACCCAAATAGCGATTGGCGATACCGTACTCTTTTTCCAGCAGGTTGCCGTCTTCCTGAGGATCAAACAGACACAGGGGGGAGTCATTGACCGGGCTTGGCTCCCCATTGGCGCTCAATACATAGATAGGCACTTGTTGCATCAGAGTTTTTAACCGCTCAGCCAGGGAGGATTTACCTCCTCCCACAGGACCCAGCAGATAGAGGATCTGTTTCTTCTCTTCAAGCCCCTGGGCTGCATGTTTTAAGTAGGAGACAATCTGCTCGATAGCCTCCTCCATGCCATAGAACTCTTCAAAGGCAGGATACCTTGCAATAACACGGTTGGAGAAAAGGCGGGAGAGGCGAGAGTCTTTTGCCGTATCGACCATGACAGGCTCACCTATCGCTTTCAGTAGTCGTTCGGGTGCATTAGCATATGCAGTGCGATCCTGTTTGCATATGGCCAGGAATTCCGGCAGTGTGAATTCTTCATCCTTGGCAGCTTCATAGCGCTGACGATAATGTTCGAAAATATTCATAGGATGCCCGCCTTTTATGATACCTGTATCGGTAAACGCAGTTGTCATTCAAGTCAATTTGCTTTTGTCTTACGATATCCGCTCTGGTTAAGCTTAGCTGTCGATTAAGAAATTTTCCTCATTGAATACCTCAGAGTATCCTGTCGCTGTTTCACTATAGCGCAAATCAACGATATGATTTTACTGATTGTTGCAGTTTATAGCCTAAAATTAAAGATCTGATAACGAATAAGCCACAAAAAGAGATGCGGCAGAAAAAAATTATTGGTAAATGGGTCATATCTCAATATGATAGGTGAATCTGACTGACACGACCCCGTGGAGCACGATCATATTCACACTAACTCTGGCACTATCACCAGGAGCGTATCAGGATGGGGTAGGGAGATAACTCACTGCCGGTAGTCATGTTTCATAATATGAGAGGATTTGTTACAAATGAAAAAGTATTTATTTAGCGCGTGCTGCCTGTCGCTCCTGGGGACCGGCGTGCTCGCACAGAGTGCAGCAGCGGCTGTGGAGTCTCCCTCTCTGGGATTGGGGGTTCTGGTGACACCTAATCCCTATAAGGGCGATCAGGACAGAGTCTTTCCCGTCCCTCTGGTCAACTATGACAGTGAGCTTTTCTATATCAAAGGATTGGGGGCAGGCTATTATTTGTGGAATGAGGACAATAATAAGCTTTCCGCCAGTCTGTTCTACGATACGTTGCATTTTACTCCGGGTGACAGCGATAACAATGCCATGAAACAGCTCAACAAGCGCCATTCCACCATGTTGGGTGGGCTGCGCTATCAGCATCAGGAGAACTGGGGCACCTTGCGTGCCATGGCCGGAGGCGATTTACTCAATAACAGTAATGGCATGCTGGCGGATTTTACCTATTTATATGGTATCGATATGGGGCGTTTGCAGGTGATTCCTGGGGC
>JBOFSC010000130.1:0-3062 GCA_051651345.1 Enterobacteriaceae bacterium | reverse complement strand
AGTACGCTCACGACACAGGGTGAAGGTCAGTTCCTTCCGGGCCCGGGTAATACCCACATAGGCCAGTCGGCGCTCCTCCTCAATATTATCCTCATCGATGCTGGTCTGGTGCGGCAGTAACCCCTCCTCCATACCTACCAGATAGACGTAGGGGAACTCCAGCCCCTTGGAGGCATGCAGGGTCATCAACTGCACCTGATCCGTCTCATCATCCCCCTCACCCCGCTCCAGCATATCGCGCAGGGTAAAACGGGACACAACCTGATCCAGGGTCATCGGTTCATCCAGAGAGGAGCCGGTCAGCATCTCCGTCATCCAGCTAAACAGCTGATCGACGTTTTTCATGCGCATCTCCGCCACCTTGCTGCTGCCGGAGGTTTCATACAGCCAGCTTTGGTAATCCATCTGCTGGATCAGATCACGCACCGCGGCCACGGGATCGCTATCGAGCAGGGCGACGATTTTCTCGATCCAGAAGCTGAAACGCTGCAGAGACTGTAAATTACGTTCCGCCAGGGAGTGCGCCAGGCCCATATCGAAACTGGCGCGAAACAGGCTGCTATTGCGCTGTTTCGCCCACTCCGCCAGCTTTTGCAGAGTCGCCGGGCCTATTTCACGTTTCGGAGTATTCACAATGCGTAAAAAGGCGCTGTCATCATCCGGGTTGGTCAGCAGGCGCAGATAGGCCATGATGTCCTTGATCTCCACCCGGGAGAAAAAAGAGGTGCCCCCGGAGATACGATAAGGAATGCGATTTTGCATTAACACCTTTTCCAGCAGGCGTGACTGGTGATTGCCCCGATAGAGAATCGCGTAATCGCTGTAGCGGGTTTTATGGATAAAACGGTGTGCAATCACCTCTTCGGTGACTCTCTCCGCTTCATTCTCTTCATTATTGGTGGTGATCACCTTGAGCGGCTCACCATATTCCAGCGATGAAAACAATTTTTTTTCAAACAAATGAGGATTGTTGGCAATCAGAATATTCGCCGCTTTCAGAATACGGCCACAGGAACGATAATTCTGCTCCAGCTTGATCACCTGCAATGTGGGGAAGTCATTTTGTAATAGCGTCAGGTTTTGGGGTCTGGCACCGCGCCAGGAGTAGATGGATTGATCATCATCCCCGACCACCGTAAAGCGTGCCCGCTGGCCCACCAGCAATTTTATCAGCTCATACTGGCTGCTGTTGGTGTCCTGGTACTCATCCACCAGCAGATAACGCATACGGTTTGACCAGCGCTCTCTGACAGATTCATTGCGTTGCAATAACAGGGTGGGTAGCAGGATCAGATCATCGAAATCGACAATATTGCAGGCTTTTAAATAGTCATTATAGAGCTGATAGCCCTGAGCAAACTGGTGATCCCTCTCATTTCTGGCCAGTGCCAGCGCTTGCGGTGGCAGGGTCAGATCATTTTTCCAGTTGGAAATCGTACTGCGCAGTTGTGTGAGCAGCAGTTTATCGCCCTGCAGAAAAGGCTCTGTGAGTTCCTTTAGCAGTGCCATCTGGTCCTGATCATCAAACAGGGAGAAGCGGCTTTGCATGCCCAACTGAGCGGTCTCTCGTTTGATAATATCCAGCCCCAGGGTATGGAAAGTCGACACCCGTAATCCCCGAGTCTCTCCACGCCCCAGGGTGTGGGAAACCCGCTCTTTCATTTCACGGGCAGCTTTATTGGTGAAGGTGACTGCCGCGATGTGGCGGGCCTGATAATCACACTGGCGGATCAACCAGGCAATTTTGTTGGTGATGACTCTGGTCTTACCAGAACCCGCACCCGCCAGAACCAGACAGGGCCCGCTGACATACTCAACGGCCTGTTGTTGTCCGGGATTAAGACGCATAACGGCTGACTCTACGCTGGAAATCCCCTCCCCTTAGCAGGGGAGGGAGAGGAGATGATATTAATCAGCGACATTAATCCGCTTCATATCTGTCATATAGCCACGTAGTGTCTTTCCAATGGCCTCGATAGGATGATTGCGGATCTGCTCGTTGACATCCCGTAGCAGGGCGTTATCAATCGCCGTGGCAGGTGCTGATTTGCCTAAATCCCCTGCCTGCAGAGTCGGCATAAAGTGCTGACACAGTAGCGGAACGGCTTCGTTGGAGAACAGGTAGTTACCATATTCCGCCGTATCGGAGATAACCACATTCATCTCATACAGACGCTTACGGGCGATAGTATTAGCGATCAGCGGCAGCTCATGCAGTGACTCATAATAAGCGGATTCAGCGATGATGCCCGATTGCAGCATGGTTTCAAATGCCAGCTCCACACCCGCCTTAACCATAGCCACCATAACCACGCCGTGATCGAAGTACTCCTGCTCATCGATCTTGCCAGTGAACTCAGGCGCTTTTTCAAACGCACTTTCACCGGTCTCTTTACGCCAGGTCAGCAGATTGTCATCGTTATTGGCCCAGTCAGCCATCATATCGGTGGAGAACTTGCCAGAGATAATGTCATCCATATGCTTCTGGAACAGCGGTGTCATCAGAGTTTTTAACTGCTCAGACAGCGCATGGGCTCGCAGTTTTGCCGGGTTGGACAGTCGATCCATCATCAGGGTGATACCGCCTTGCTTCAGCGCCTCGGTGATCACTTCCCAACCATACTGCAGCAACTTACCCGCATAGGCTTTATCCACACCTTCTGCAACCAGGCGGTCGTAGCACAGGAGAGAACCGGTTTGTAACATACCACACAGAATCGTCTGCTCGCCCATCAGATCGGATTTCACTTCTGCCACAAAGGAAGATTCCAGAACCCCGGCACGATGTCCCCCTGTTGCCGCCGCCCAGGCTTTAGCAATGGCCAGGCCCTGTCCCTGGGGATCATTTTCCGGGTGCACCGCAATCAGTGTCGGCACCCCAAAACCGCGCTTATACTCTTCGCGCACCTCTGTACCTGGGCACTTCGGGGCAACCATCACGACGGTTAAATCCTTACGGATCTGCTCACCCTCTTCGATGATATTAAAACCATGGGAGTAACCCAGCGCCGCGCCGGATTTCATCAGCGGCTGTATGGTGGCGATGACTGCAGAGTGCTGCT
>JBOFSC010000129.1:0-6195 GCA_051651345.1 Enterobacteriaceae bacterium | reverse complement strand
GTTCTATTACCCTCGGGGACACCGTCTCCCTCGCCTCAGTCGACCAGTTCCGTGACAGCATGGATAACAGCAAAACCGTCTGGGAAGAGGTGTCCGGTGGTCAGGATATCCTGAAAATCGGCAGCTTTGAGATCCCCAGCCGCGCCTATCTCGGCCGCTTTAATTTTAAAGGCACCGACCAGAGCAAGCGGGTGGGAGAACTCTCCGGAGGTGAGCGCGGCCGTCTGCATCTCGCCAAGCTTCTGCAGGTGGGTGGCAATATGCTGCTGCTGGATGAACCGACTAACGATCTCGATATTGAAACCCTGCGGGCTTTGGAAAATGCGCTGCTGGAATTCCCCGGTTGTGTCATGGTGATCTCCCACGACCGCTGGTTCCTGGACCGTATTGCAACCCATATTCTCGATTACGCTGATGAGGGCCATGTGGAATTCTTTGAAGGTAACTTCACGGAATATGAGGAGTGGAAAAAGCGCACGTTAGGCGCTGCCGCACTGGAACCGCATCGGATGAAATATAAGAGAATCAGCAAGTAAGGCATTTGTAACTCCTCCCCCTGGCAAGCATAGGTATCTACACATCTTTGTGATGGGGGAGGGGCTCCTAAATTCCCCTCCACGGAGGGGAATTAACCTGCTCCCCTTTTTGTGTAGATACCTATGCCTGGCAAGGGGGAGGTTGGGAGGGGGTCATACGCTGCAATTGAAAGCAGCGGTGTTCTAAAGGCTTCCCCCCTCCCCTTATCAAGGAAGAGAGTTAATCCATATCAATCTTCAAAATAGTGCCGAATCTGCTCCATGCTGGCTTTTTTCGCCAGTGCCAGAGAGAGTAATATTCTCGCCTTCACTGGGTTATACGCCCCAGAGCCAATACCCAGCGTTTTTGGGGTCACAAAGTTTGGCAAGGCTTTGCTGGCAAGAATGACAGGAATCCCTTTTTTCATCATATCGGCTACGGATTGCTGCAAGGCTTTTGGAAGGGTGCCATTGCCTGCGGCAGCAATCACAATGCCTTTGGCGCCATTTCTCATCGCACTGCTTAACAAATCCGCATCGATTCCCTGATAGCTATAAATAATAACGACTTTGGGGAGTTGTTGCAGACCCTGAATATCAAACCAGGGTTTATTGGTGGGGGTGGCAGCAGAATACCAAAACTGCGGCTTACCGTTAACAAAGGTGCCCAAATAGCCCTGCTCGGGTGCTTTAAAGGTATCCAGGGAGGTCGGGTTAGTTTTGGTGACATAAAAACCTGAAGCGATGCGATCATTACTGACCTCCATCACCCCCCTTGACCAGGCTTGCGGGCTGGCAGCCAGTGTGACGGCCTGCAACAGATTCATCGGCCCATCAGCGCTGAGCGCGGTTGCCGGGCGCATGGCACCGACGATAACAACGGGCTTCTTCGTTTTAAGAGTGAGATCCAGAAAAAAGGCGGTTTCTTCCAGGGTATCGGTTCCGTGAGTAACCACGACGCCAGACTGAGACGAGTTGTCCAGCAACTGACTGATTTTTTGTTGCAACGTCAACAGGGTCGATAATGAGATATCATTACTGTCAACATTTGCCACCTGCTCACCCGTGATCACGGCGATATCGTTGAGCGCTGGCACGGCTTTGATCAACGACTCAACACTTAACTCCCCAACAGTATAATTGGCAGTATCGGACTCAGAGGCGGAGCTGCCGGCAATGGTGCCCCCGGTGGCGAGAATGGTGACGGCAGGTTTACTGGCATCAGCTATGATACTGAAAGAGAACAAACAGAGCGCAAAGGCTGATATCTTGACCAGGGGTATTTTATTGATAGTTTTATTCATCGTTCACTCCATTGAATAATATTAGTAACTGGCACAGTATATCTGATACAGGTTTTGCATGACATACAGTGTGTTAAGGAGAAGACATGTTGACTACAGCAATTGCAGTAAACCCGCAGAATCCAAAACAGTTTATCGAAATCGAACACACCGTCCCTGAGCCCGGCCCCAGGGATCTCCTGATTGCCGTGAAAGCGATTGCGCTTAATCCCATCGACAGTAAAATTCACCAACGACTGCAAAACACGCCCCCTGCCCAGCCCGCCATTCTCGGCTGGGATGCCAGCGGCGTTGTCCAGGCTGTGGGCCGGGAGGTGAAACAGTTTAAAGTCGGCGATGCGGTGTGGTACTCCGGCGATTTACATCGCAGTGGCTGTAACGCCCGGCACCAGTTAGTCGATTACCGCCTGGTCGCCCATAAACCGAACAACCTCGACTGGGCCGAAGCGGCGGCCATGCCGTTAACAGCGCTGACCGCCTGGGAGGCGCTGTATGAAAAACTGCAGATTCAGCAAGCCACCTGTAAACAAAAGTTACTGATTATCGGTGCTGCCGGAGGGGTCGGTTCCATGGCGCTGCCTCTGGCTGCTCTGCGCAGCGAAGTGGAGATTATCGCCACCGCCTCACGCGAGGATTCAGCCCAGTGGTGCCGCAAACTGGGTGCCTCCCTTATCGTCAATCACCATAATCTGAGCGAAGATCTACACCGTGCGGGTATCAAACGGGTGGAATATATTTTGTGCCTCAATAATACCGACAGCCACTGGTCAGGGATGACGGAGCTGATCGCACCCTTTGGTCATATCTGCTGTATCGTGCAAAACCAACATCCGCTAAACCAGTTACCACTCAAAGATAAAAGCGCCTCGCTACACTGGGAGTCCATGTATACCCGCAGTCTCTATCAGACTGACGATATGGACCGACAGGGGCATATTTTGCGGCAGATCACTCAGTTAACAGAACAGAACAAACTGCACAGCACGCTCAATAAGACCCTGGAAGGGTTAACGGTGGAGACGATTGTGCAGGGACATGAGCTGATTAAAGAGGGTCATATGCGGGGTAAGTTGGTGATCGTATTATAAACAGAGGGGGATCCTTCCCCCCAATCAAAGCTTACTGTGCCTGCGATACCGTCATATGAACAACCCGTGACCCCACCCGGATTAGCACCTTCAATGGCAATCCACCTGATGGCACATTATTCACATCAAACTTACCTGTTGCGCCATTGTAGGTGATCCAGGCAGGCAGAGCAGAACCATCCGGCAAGGTGATTAGCGGCTGGACACCAGAGTTCTGGACAAGTTGCTGTATCTCAGGCACTGCGAAGCTGAAGCTGCTACCCATATTGCCTGACAGCACAACCAGAGTCTGCAACTGATTACCGATCTCATAGCTGACACTGTTATACATCGGTGCACCACCCGTACCTATGATATCTATCTGGAACTGCTCAAGCATCGCCATCATCTGAGTCTCTATCGGGTGTGTCCCTTCACCAGCCGCTTGCTGAGTGAACAGAGGATAGATAGCTGGCTGGCTCATCATTGTCTTCAGGGCCAGATCATAGGCCGGATCATCCGTAAAGACCGGCAATCCATTGGTATGCAGGACAATATAACCTGAATAGCTGAGGCCTCCCCTTAAGATCAAGATGCCGGGTTCTTCCTTGGTGATCACACCATCTCCCGTAACCAGACCCAGGTAGCTAAAGACACCACTGTGGTCAAAGATCAGGTTACCTTGATTCACAACATCTCCTGTCAACGTACCTACAGTAGTGCCATCACCGACTTCTATACCTGTATTGGCAAGGATCGTGGTCAATCCCGTATAGGTATTATTGCCCAGCAGAACTAAAGTCGCCGCGATATTGGCAGGATTTACTCCTGTCAAAATACCTTCCTGGAGCAGGGTGCCATTACCGCTAATATTAGCCGACAGATTATGTACTGCTGTCGTATTAAAGACCAGTTGACCTTCATTAAGGATATTGCTGGTCATCAGACTACCTCTGCTACCACCATTGCCGATCTGCAGGGTACTATTGGCAACGACTGTGGTATTACCGGTATAGGTATTATCATTGGTCAGAATCAGAGTACCATTTGCCGCAATCTGCTTCATATCTCCCGTACCACTGATCACGCCATTATAGGTCAATGTCGGTACCACATCCCATATCAGTGTACCGGTGCTGGTAACAGTAGTGTTGCCCACTGTCGTATTACTACTCAGGATAGTAATGTTACCCGAAGCCAGATTACCGCTGGTGCCACCATTGCCAATCTGCAGAGTACCATTGGAAATAACGGTATCTCCTGTATAGGTTTCATTGGCTGTCAAAATCTGCCAACCATACCCTTGTACTGTCATACTGCCATTACCGCTAATCAACCCTGCATAAGTGCGCGTAGTATTGATATCGAAGATCAACAGACCATTATCAATCAGATTGCTGGAGACGATGCTACCGCTGTTACCGTTATTACCCAGCTGCAACGTACTGTTTGCCGCAATCGTCGTATCACCGGTATAGGTTTCATCCGCCGTCAGAATCAGCGTTCCATTACCCAACTGAGTCAAAGGTCCGTTACCACTAATAACACCGGTATAGGTCACCTCACCCGCAACATTGAAGGTCAGATTACCATTATTGATAATGTTACCCGTCGCCAGGCTACCGCTGTTGCCACCATTACCAATCTGCAGACTGCCTGCGGAAATTGTCGTATCGCCCGTATAGGTTTCATTGGCGGTCAGTGTCAGCGTCGCATTACCGGCTTGCTGCAATGTTCCTGTTCCGCTAATTAAACCGTTATAGGTCATATTGTTGCCGACATTAAAGACCAGAGCACTGTTATCAATGATATTAGTCGTTGCCAGACCTGCACTATTACCACCGTTGCCGATGATCAGCACCCCGGCAGATACCGTCGTATTACCGGTGTAGGCCAGGTTACCCGTCAGGGTCATGGTGCTGGTGCCAGCCTGGGTCAGGTTACCTGTGCCACTGATGGTTGTATCGTAACTGATCGAGGTGGAGGTGTTATACACCAGTTCGCTGTTATCGATAATATTGGCTGATACCAGGCTGCCCGAAGCGCCACCATCTCCTATCTGCAGAGTTCCTGCAGTAATTGTGGTATCGCCGGTATAGGTTTCATTACCCGTGAGGAAGGTGGTACCGGTACCCTCTTGCAGCAAGGTGCCATTACCACTGATCACGCCGGAGAACGTGGTATTACCATCGACATTAAAGACCAGTCGGCTATTGTCGATAATATTGCCACTGAGCAGACCTCCACTATTCCCTCCATTACCTACCTGTAAAGTGCCGCTGGCTATAATGGTATCTCCGGTGTAGGTCTCATTAGCAGTCAGAATCAGGGATGCATTACCCGATTGCAACAGAGTTCCAGTACCGCTGATCACACCTGCATAGGTCACGTTCGCACCGACGTTAAAGATCAGGCTATTGCTATTGATAATATTACCGGCCTGCAGGCTTCCTGTCGTACCGCCATTGCCTATCTGCAAGGTACTCAAGGCCCCGATAGTAGTATCACCGGTATAAGTCTCATCCGCCGTCAAGGTCAGTGTACTGTTACCTATCTGAGCCAGATTACCTGTACCGCTGATCAACACCGCATAGGTTTGCGCCACATTGGTGTCAAAGATCAGGTTACTGTTATCAATGATATTACCGGTTGCAGTCAGAAGGCCACCACTACCACCATTGCCCACCTGCAGAGTACCTGCTGTGATGATAGTATCACCGGTATAAGTCTCATTGCCGGTCAACACTGTGGTTCCGGTACCATTTTGAGTCACTGTACCCGTACCACTGATCACATTGGCATAGGTGATAGTATCCGTCTCATCGAACACCAAACTACCGTTATTCACAATGCCACTGCTAACCAGATTAGCACCACTGCTGCCATTACCTATCTGCAAGGTACCAGCATTAATGGTGGTGATACCCGTATAGGTTTCATTACCGGTCAGGACTGTGGTACCCGTGCCATTCTGAGTCACCGTTCCCGTACCACTGATGACATTGGCATAGGTGATGGTGTCAGACTCATCGAAGACCAGGTTGCTGTTATCAATAATGGCACTGCTGACCAGATTGGCACCCGCACCGCCATTGCCTATCTGCAGGGTGCCGTTATTGATGGTAGTGATACCGGTATAGGTTTCATTGCCAGTCAGCACCGTGGTGCCCGTGCCATTCTGAGCCAGGGTACCCGTACCGCTGATGACATTGGCATAGGTGATGGTATCAGACGCATCGAAGACCAGGTTGCTGTTATCAATGATGGCACTGCTGACCAGATTGGCACCCGCACCGCCATTGCCTATCT
>JBOFSC010000128.1:0-2001 GCA_051651345.1 Enterobacteriaceae bacterium | reverse complement strand
TTTGCGACTCATGGTCAACGAGCTCATCCCAGGCGAGATCAGAAAAGTATGTTGCTATCGTTAGGTCTTAGTATTTACCCTGTAATGAATTAAAGGTACATCAATGTGTTATGAGCTTAAGTACCTACATATGATCTATCCATTTATCGCTCTCAGTGGGATCGGCGTTATCGGGCAAACACACCGCTATCGATATCATTCTATACTCTAAATCGGGACAGATGAACCAAAAGCACTTTTTCGCCTTAGCCCAGCGCAGAGAGGGCAGCCTCTTCCGCCAGATGTTCCAACAGAATAGTCGTGCCAATACACATCAGAATTAATCCCCCCAGAATCTCTGCTTTGCGCCCCAGAAACGGGCCTAACACACGTCCCAGCATGATACCCAGGGTGACCATAAGCAGGGTCGACAAACCGATCATCACCGCTGTGTGCACGATATTCACCTCCAGCAGCGCCAGACCTACCCCCACAGCCATGGCATCCAGACTGGTGGCTATTCCGGTGAGTGCCAGAAGCCAGAAGGAGTGTTTTTCCACCCGCTGGTGACATCCCTCTTCCGGACAGGATGTAAATCCTTCTCTGATCATCCGTAAACCGAGGATCAGCAACAGGGTAAACGCGATCCAGTGATCCCACTGGCGAATATACTGTAACGCCAGCAAACCCAGCCCCCAGCCAATAATCGGGGTCGCCGCTTCAATACAGCCGAAAATAATGCCGGTACGCAACGCTTCTTTAAAACGGGGTTTATACAGGACGGCACCTTTACAAATGGCTGCAGCAAATGCATCCATCGATAAGGCGAAAGCAAGAAATAACAGTGCGGAAAAAGCCATAATCATTGTCTCCGGTTGGGCTAAGCCTATAACACGCGCCATCTCTGCCCAACCGACAGAAATGCGACGTGTCTATAGTCTCGCCAACCGAATGGGTTGCCCGCACCATGCCTGATTAACGGCAAGTATGTTGATACGGGCTCCTCTGCATTATCGCAGAGGCAGGCTACTCCCTAATGACGGGGCGTCATGCTAACACAGACAACTGACGACGGCAAACGTCCCAAATCTCAGACAGCCATCGCCAGAAAGAAATAGAAACAAATAATTAATTAACTCGACACTATTTTTATGCTTTTATGAAAGAAGAGCTTACATTGGCTCCTTCCGTTAATTCATAATGTCAGAAGGTAAAAAAATGAAAAAGTTCAATCTCAACATGTCTGAAAATAATTTTCCTTACTCATTTTTAAACTATTTAGCTAAAGCAATCAAACCAGGTGTATCTTTAGCGATTATTGTCGGTTTATTTGCTGCAATGACAACGAATACGGCAAATGCTTACCGCCTGGTTTGTATTAAGTTGATAACCGGAGCGGTATTTGTTGCTGGGACACACGTTACCGCGCCTGGTTTTTCGAGGTATGGGGATGACAAGGGATTTGGCAAAGAATCCTGCCTTGACATCTCTTCCCTGCCACCAGGGACACAATTTCAGGTAAACCTACATGTTAACCACTTGTTCTGGCAGGAAGACTATAGTTGTACCCCGGGTACTCGCACTCAAACATCTGACCAGACTACCATTAACTACCATGCGTGGGGATATCAATTTACTCCACACTGTGAAGCGCAAAACTAAGTCTTTGCAGTGATCAAGTCAAATTGACCACTGCATGTTGAGTGTTTACGCAATTTATGACTATTGCCAATAATCTGTTTCTGAGTGTTAAAACAAGATTATTGATCCCATACCGCACGGGTCTTACCGGTGGTGACAAACTCGGTGATCTGCCGTTCCAGCTCCGCCAGTAAAATGCACATGGACTCTTCAGAGCGCCAGGCTATATGGGGTGTCAACACTAAATTGGGTATCCCTGGCTGCAGCAGTGGGTTATCCGCAGAAGAGAGTTATGTGGTAAGGACATCAAAACCCGCCCCACCCAAATGCCCGCTGCGTAAACCCTCTGCAACTGCCTGTTCATTGACCAGGCTGATAATA
>JBOFSC010000127.1:0-1217 GCA_051651345.1 Enterobacteriaceae bacterium | reverse complement strand
GTAATGCACCGACATCGGGCTCCAGTTCAAGCATGGCGTTGAGTGTGGTCAACATCTCTTTTGCTTCCTGCTCATCTATCAGGCTCATGGCAAAACCCACATGGACAATCACCCACTGCCCCAGACGGGGTTGCCCCTGGTCATCATGGCTACCGACTAAAGAGAGATCGACGCGACGCCGCACCCCATTGATATCCACTTCCCCTTCACGGGCACTCAATAACTGACAGATTTGCCCCGGAATCCCTATACACATCGTTGTTGCTCCAGCCAGTTAAGCCACTGCTCCATACCTTCGCCTTTAGTGGCAGACAGACAGAGGATCTCAATATGGGGATTGACCTGGCGGGCATACTCCATGCAGCGCTGCAGATCAAACTGCACATAGGGCAGCAGGTCGATTTTATTGAGGATCATCAGGCTGGCGGCGGCAAACATATGGGGATACTTCAGGGGCTTGTCTTCCCCTTCGGTCACGGATAACACCACGACTTTGTGCTGCTCTCCCAGATCGAAACTGGCCGGACACACCAGATTACCAACATTTTCAATAAACAGAATGCCGGGATCGGTGAGGGGCAGACGCGCACAAGCCTCACGCACCATCTGCGCGTCCAGATGACAGCCGGTGCCGGTATTGATCTGAATGGCCGGGGTATGAGTAGCGCGAATACGATCAGCGTCGTTGCTGGTTTGTTGATCCCCTTCGATGACGGCGCAGGGGATTTTACCTTGTAGCCGGTGCAGGGTTTCACACAACAGCGTCGTTTTGCCGGAGCCAGGGCTGGAGACCAGGTTGAGCACCAGTTGCTGCAGCCGGGCAAACAGGGCCCGGTTGTCTTGTGCCAGTTGATTGTTCTTATCCAGCACATCGATCTCCAGTTCCACGATGCGACGCTCCCGGTCAATGCCAGCCTCACCTGACGTCTGCGTTACGGGGGGCTTCTGAGCTGTGGGCATGATGCCGGTAATTTTGCGGGCAGGGCGGGGGACAGAGCTGAAAGGAGCGGCACGAAACAGAGAGTGAGGATGGTGCTGATCCCCTTCAATCGAGTGTTCTCCGGAGTGACAACCACAGGTGGTACACATGAAGATCTCCTGGCCTGGTGGCAGATATCAGATGGCTACGCTGTCTCAACTAAATAACTGTTTCAAATATCGCGGCAGTGGATGCTATGTGGGTTATCAGACCGTTTGCCGCAGGACGCGGCAAGCCG
>JBOFSC010000126.1:0-6805 GCA_051651345.1 Enterobacteriaceae bacterium | reverse complement strand
CAGCAGAGAGGGAATATCCGGTGAGCGTAGCACCCCAAGGCTGGCATGTTCAGGCAAATTCTTATGCAGGGGAGTGATCCGCTGTAACTGACGCAATACCCGTTTCGCCACATCGTACCCTACCCGCTGTGAATGACCGAATTGCAGATCCAACACCGCCTTGCTCAGATAGGGGTCCATATCACGGCTGGCCAGAAGATCGCCAGCGCCCCCCAGCAGCTCAGATTGTTTCTCATGCTGCTCCAGCCAACGCCCTAACTCACTGTCAGCCCTTCGGTTAGACAGTACCCAGACTGAGGCCCCTGTCGCACTGCGATTAGGTGCCGCATCCGCATGGATTGAGATCAGTAGATTCGCTTTTTTGCCGCGCGCTACATCGGAACGCCCCATCACAGAGATAAAATAATCACCGGTACGCGTTAATACTGGGACAAATAGCGGGTCCTGTTCGAGCAGGGCTCGTAACTTGTGGGCAATAGACAGGGTTACCTGTTTCTCCTGCACACCGCCAGGTCCAATAGCACCAGGGTCCTGCCCGCCATGACCCGCATCTATGGCAATCACAATGCGACCGGCAGGGACCTGACTTTTTCCATGTGACACAGTGACCCGTTTTTCGCGTGGGGGAGTCGCTGTTTGCGGCTTTCTTTCCGCGATAGCGGCTGAGGGCTCTGTGCGAAATGGAGTTTGTGAACGGCTGCTGCCCGGACGGGAATCAGGTTTGATTTCGCTAATACTGGCAACTTGTGAGGTGCTGGCGTCGTTCGCCTTGATGGTGAACACCACGGTAAAACGATTCTGTGCTTGTTGGGTTAATGCCCGCGCCTGGGCGCTGCGCTGGAGATCAAAAACCAACCGGGCGCCACCTGGCTCTTTGGCCTTACTGAGGCGGATCTCTTTAATCAAATTATTATGGCTGAAGCGAAGCGGCAATCCCCCTGGAATTCGGTCGCTTTGCCTGATATCCAAAACAACCCGATCAGGATTCTGTAATGAAAAATAAGCGTAAGCAGGACGTCCTTCAAATTGCAGATAGATTCTGGCCTCATCTTTACCATTATTAACCTGAATATCTTTCAGTACCGCTGCCTGTAACGGGCAGGCGCAGAATATCACCAGCAGGAGACAACATCTTATAAACCAACTACGCATCATTCCAGCAGAGTCCTTGTGATCAACCAATATACCCGAGGGGAAAGTGTATCATGCCATGCATAGAAAACGACCATAAGCCGTATTAACTCACAGTTGCGACAGTGGATGCTATGCAGGTTCTCAGACGCGCCGTGAATCCTCCCTGGAGGCTCGGGCGCAGCATCCATGCTGCGCACGGTCTGATAACCTGCATAGCATCCACTGTCGCAATATTTATAACAGTCATTTATCCGCGAACAGGCCTGATAATAACTGCTCACCCCTGGCAGAACCGGCGATTAACCTCACCTGGCGCCCCTCTTTCTGATACTGCAGATCAATCTGTACATCTGCAGTTGGCACAATACCCTCACCCTGTTGCGGCCACTCAATCAGACAGAGCGCGTCTGGTCGAAAATAGTCGCGCACACCCATAAACTCCAGTTCCTCAGGAGAGGCCAGGCGGTAGAGATCAAAATGGTATACCGTCAGTGAGGGTAACTCATAGGGTTCTACCAAAGTATACGTTGGGCTTTTTACCGTGCCCTGATAACCCAGCGCCCGTAGTAAACCACGGCAGAAAGTTGTCTTACCGGCTCCCAATTCTCCCGATAAGGTGATCACGCCCCCCTGCCTGCAATATGTCGCCAGCGCCGCAGCCAGGGCCAAGGTCGCTGGTTCATCCACTAAATCAATCACTGTCTCTTTCATTTTGTTAGTAACTACTCACTATTGTATCGGATTTAACCAGTGTGTCAGATGGGTAAGTAAATCAGTGGCGATCATCCCTCGCTCCCCCTGTTGTGCGGCCACACTGTCTGCCGCAGCGCCATGAACCACCGTGGCAGCACAGGCAGCACTATACAGAGGTAGTTTCTGCGCCAGCAAGCCGCCAGCGATACCCGACAGAATATCACCCATGCCGCCGGTACCCATACCGGGATTACCCACATCAGCAATGGCGCATTTCTGTCCATCAGTAATGATGGTACCGGCGCCCTTGAGCACTGCAATACCACCATACATCTCCACCAGACGCCGGGCAGAAAGTAAGCGGTCACTCTCAATCTCCGCCACCGTGCATTTTAGCAGGCGAGCCGCTTCTCCCGGATGGGGGGTTAAAATACGATTGTGCTGCTTGTTACCATCGGCAGACAACATATTTAGCGCATCAGCATCCCAAACCGCTGGCAGGGTACATAACACCACTTGCTCCATGATCTGCCGACCCCATGAGCGCTGCCCTAATCCCGGGCCAACCACCAGCGTATCTGCCCACTGCAGCGCCTCAGACAGTACCTGATCATCACAGGCTTCCACCATCAACTCCGGCCTGGCGGCCAGCAAGGCGGAAACATGTCTTGGGTGAGTAAGCACTCGCACCAGACCGGCACCACTGCGTAGCGCCGCTTCTCCGGCCAGGCGAATCGCCCCACCATAACCAATATCACCGCCAATCAGCAGCAATCGACCAAACTCTCCTTTATGGGCGCAGCGGCGCCGCCTCGGTAACCATTGACACAATTGCGTTTGGTCCAGGCGTTCTACAGGTGCCTGCTTTTCCTGTAACCAGCCCGCCAGCCCTAAATCAGCATAATGGAGCTGACCGACCCAATCCCGGGCTTGTCCAGTCAGCAAACCCGGTTTTAATGCCACCACTGTCTGGGTATGAGTAGCACAGATCACCTCTCCCAGGGCCACGCCACTGTCGGCCAGCAGGCCCGAGGGAATATCAATAGCAACGATGGGGGCGCTATGGGCGTTGGCTCTGGCAATCAAATCTGACCAGGGTGGCCTGGGTGCTGAGTTCAAACCGATACCCAGCAAGGCATCGATAATCAGATCCACAGACTCCGGCCAGGGCGTCTGCTCTGAGATGATTTCGCCCGCCATCTGCAGCCAGCGCGCTTTCGCCTGCTGCGCCTCTTCCGGCTGGGGGTCATTGCTCTGGCAGGCGACCAGGGTCACCTGCACACCGATTTGACGAGCCAGCCGGGCAACCACAAAGCCATCGCCGCCATTATTACCTTTACCACATAAAATCAGCCAGTGGCGCGCCTGTGGATAGAGGCGGCGGCACAGATGAAAAACTTCACTGCCCGCCCGCTCCATCAGCTCGGTCATCGCTATCCCTAATTGCTGCGCCCCATGGCGCTCCTCCTTACGTATCCAGTCCGCATAGTAGACGGAGTGTGGTAGAATAGGCGTGTATTGATTCTGGTAGCTATCTCCCATGACATATCCCCTTAATCTCAATAAACTGGCCCAGGACATCAAGCAGTGGGGCCGCGACCTGGGCTTTCAGCAGGTGGCTATCTGTGCAACTGACCTCAGTATAGAGGAACCTCGCCTGCAAGCCTGGCTGGATAATCAGTATCATGGCGATATGGCCTGGATGGCACGATATGGCATGTTGCGCGCCCGCCCTCATGAACTGATGCCGGAAGCCTTGCGCGTGATCTCAGTGCGCATGAACTATCTTCCCCCCGATGCCGCGTTTGCCAGAACGCTGAATAACCCGTTACAGGGCTATATCAGCCGCTATGCCTTAGGACGAGATTATCATAAGGTGTTGCGTCAACGCCTCAGACAATTGGCACAAAAAATGAGTCAGCAGTGTGCTGAACACCATTTCCGCCCTTTTGTCGATTCCGCCCCCCTGCTGGAACGCCCTCTCGCAGCGAAAGCCGGGCTCGGCTGGGTGGGCAAAAACTCTCTGCTCCTTAACCGACAAGCGGGTTCCTGGTTTTTTCTTGGGGAATTATTGATCGATCTCCCTTTACCTGTCGATACACCAGAAGCCGATGAGGGCTGTGGTCGCTGTGTTGCCTGTATGACACTCTGCCCCACCGGGGCTATTGTCGAGCCCTATATCGTCGATGCCAGACGTTGTATCTCTTACCTGACCATTGAGCTGGAGGGGGCGATTCCTGTAGAACTGCGCCCCCTGATGGGTAACCGGATTTACGGCTGCGATGACTGTCAGCTAATTTGCCCCTGGAACCGTGCGGCCCCCCTGACTGAGGAAGCGGATTTCAAACCGCGACCCGCACTGCACCGCGCCGATTTAGTGACTCTGTTTAGCTGGAGTGAACAGACCTTTCTGAGGATGACTGAAGGCTCGCCCATCCGGCGTATCGGTTATCAGCGCTGGCTGCGCAATATTGCCGTGGCTTTAGGCAATGCCCCCTGGCAGCAGGAGATCATTACGGTTTTGCGTTCCCGTTCAGGGCTCTTTCCACTGGTGGATGAGCATATTGAATGGGCGCTGGAACAACAATATCAACGTCGTCGGAGTGATGTTGTCGAGGTGATCAGCCTGCAACAGCAACGTCTGATTCGGGCTGTCAATAAAGGATTACCCCGCGATGCCTGAGGGTAAATCATGATATCCGGCATCTGTGAATAAAATTTCAAGGGTTTCTTTTATTTATCTCTGTTAAACAATAAGTGATAAAAAATACTTTTTAGAATATAAATAAAATCAATTAAAATCATATGCATGAATAAACACCCTTGTTATCCACCTCTTATGAAACAGGATATTGCCTTCACAACAAACCTGTGGATAACTTTGTTTATAATATCAGTTAGGTTATATGATAAGCATTATTGTTACGGAGGTTATTACGGCTCTTTTTTAGCGCAAAAGTTGCCTGATTCGCGGCTCCATTCCCCGAAGACCCTGCAAGCCACCGCTATGAATAGCGATAATGCGGCTACCCCCGGCAATCTCTCCACGGATAATCTCCTGCTGTAGCGCCAGCATCATTTTGCCTGTGTACAGCGGATCCAAAATAACTCCGGTGATATCACTAAAATCGCGCATAAACTCCGCCAGTTCCTTGTCTAAACGGGCAAATCCGCCACGACTGGCCTCGGTCAGACGATATCCTCCACCATGGTGGCCCGCCTGCTGTAATATCAGGGATAACTGTTGCGCCACGCCATGATCCCCCGGTACCGCCAGAGCACCGATAACCGGATGTCTTAACTGCTCGCCCAATACCAGGCCAGCCAAAGTGGTACCCGTCCCCACCGCAATCCAGAGCGCATCATAATCTGACCAGCCAATATGCGGTAGTTCAGCGCTGATATTGTCTATCAGACCGATGCACCCTTTCGTCCCGGTCACACCGCCACCGCCCTCCAGCACAGGTAATAAATGGGGGTACTGTTGCTGCCAGGGTTGCCAGAATTCCGGCTGATGGCGTGCCCGATACCCTGCATAGCCCAACCAGTGAAGTTGCATACCCCAAGCCTGCAGATCCTGGGTGGTGGGGGTCTGCACAGGATTGCCGCGCACCAGACCCACGGTTGGAAATCCCCATTGTCGCCCCGCTGCCGCCAGAGCATGTAAATGGTTGGAGTGGGCGCCACCCAGAGTGATCAGCCCCTGATATCCCTCACGCTCAGCCTGTTCTATATAACCTCTGAGCTTATACCATTTGTTACCTGAGATAAGCGGATCGATCTGGTCCAGGCGCAGCATCGCCAGATGAATATCTCGCTCTGCCAGCCAGGGCCAGTCAATTAGTTGTAATCGGGCCGAGGGTTGCCATTCGGGAAGTTGCACAATGAGCCTCTGTTCAACGCTGTTGCCAAAAACTGAGCTGTAATTGTGCCGTCTCCTCCTCCACTTCTGCAACCGGGCCGATCAATTTAACGGGCTTCTGGCAGTGCTCAAACACATAAGCTGAAGAAACGCTCATGGTCGGGTTCTCCTTATGCGCCCCCGTGCAGGCCAGCAGCCGCTCTTCCGTCATACCAAAAACCACCCGGCCGATATTGGCCCAGTAGATGGTGCCCGAGCACATACAGCAAGGCTCTACTGCCGTATAGAGCGTGCAACTCCACAGAAAATCGGCGGTGAAATTGGTGGCAGCCACCCGGGCCAGAGTGGATTCCGCATGATTCACCGTGTCGATATTGCACTGTTCCAACAAAATGGTCTCCTGATCCGGCCCAACCAGCACCGCGCCAAAAGGGTGATGCCCTAATGCGATGGCACGTCGTCCCACTTCATTGGAGTGGCGCAGATGGCGAATAATTTGCTCATGAGTCGGTTCAAGACCTTGTGGAGGATAACGATTCATAAAAGTTCCTTGTGTTTATTGGGATGACTCTTCAACCGGAGTATCACAGGCAGGCTCAGGCCCACGATTCAGGATCATATTCAACAATACGGCGGTAAATCCACCGATAAAGATACCACTCTCCATCATAATCTTTAACGCCCCCGGCAAACGGGAGAAGAGATGTGGCATCGCCAGCGGCAGCACAGCCACGGCAATGGAGACAGCGACTATCAGACCATTGTGCGTCTCTTTGAAAGTCACTTGGGTCAACTCCTGAATACCGGCAGCAATCGTCATACCAAACATCAGCATGGCGGCACCACCCAGCACAGGAGCAGGAATCGCGGCCACAATGGCACCAAACTTAGGGAATAAGCCCAGTACCACCAGAATCACACCGGCCATCGCCACCACAAAACGGCTTTTGACATTGGTTAACATCAATAAGCCGGCATTTTGTGAGAAGGCATTATAGGGAAAGCTATTTAAGCAGCCACCCAGAATCGTAGAAAGGCCGTCAGCGCGAATCGTATTTGCCAGCCTGGCGGACGTCGTGGGTTGCCCGACGATGCGGTCTATCAGAAGGACGTTAC
>JBOFSC010000125.1:0-2576 GCA_051651345.1 Enterobacteriaceae bacterium | reverse complement strand
GATAAACCCTTGTACTGTGGCGAGGGATAACTGGGGGAGTTCATCAGTCAGTTTGCGATACTGCAGATAGGGATAGAGGGGATACTGGCTTAATCCCGGCAGCAAACTCTCCACTGTCGCCATCTGTTTGTTATCCCAGGCAGTTTTAATCTGCTGATAACGCTGCCGCTGCTGTTGCAGTGAATCGGCCTGAGCTACCACGGATACTGTTAGCAGCCCACATAGCATCGCCAGTCGATACCCTCTGATTTTTTTAATCACTCTCCCTTCCTCTTTATTTCACTTTTATCCTGCTCGTTTCCCGAACAGTCGATAATTAAAATCTTCAATCTTTCTCGTCTTCAGGCGGCGTAATGTCCCGCCACACCAACTGGCACTTAAGCCTGCCGCACTCAGCAGGCGCTGAGACATCTCTTGATCAAACGGCATATGAAAGGCTATCGCTATCGCCTCCGCCACGGAGAGATCGCTGATACGCTGTTCCAGCACCAGGGGCGCATCGGCAAATACCCTGCCAGGCTGAATCACCCGATATAACCAGCCGCAACGACCACTCTCCTGCATCTGGCTGGCAAAATCGGTTTTATCCAGCGATAAACTCACCTTGTAGCAGGGAGAACGTGGCTGGGTCACCTGAATCAGGGCTTCTCCCCAGCTAAACATATCGCCGATATAGACTTCCTCTTCTGTCAGCCCTTCAGTGGAGATATTCTCCCCCATAGCCGGTGCGGCCAGTTGTGAATCACTCTCCGGGTACAGTGAACACCAGTATTGATAGTGTTCCCGGGGGTAGTGACACAGGGCTCTGTCGGGGCCGCCGTGCACCTTTTGTTCCGCCTGCTGGTCGCCCTCAAGGCCCAGTGGGGTCAATATCAGTTCGCCGCTCACCTGCTTTTTATCAATAGCGCTGGTGAAGCCGTCCGCCCTGGTGCGTACCGCCCCGATATAGATATTGGCATAATACATGACTCCCTCCCAATTATTATTGACTAATCTATCGAGTATACCCGAAGTACTTCGGGTTGCAGCCAACAACGCTGCAACTTGAAGTACGAAGGGTATTAGCCTTAAAAAAATAGTGTGCCCATAGATGACTCAGAACGCACCTTACATTACCATATCGCTCTTTCTGTTAGACCATCAGAGTTGGATTGATATGCCTTTTAAACCCGGGCAACGCTGGATCAGCGATGCGGAAAATGAATTGGGTCTGGGAACCGTGGTTGCCATTGATGCACGTACTGTTACCCTGCTGTTCCCGGCATCGGGAGAAAATCGTCTCTATTCGCGTCTCGATGCGCCCATCACGCGTGTGTTGTTTAGCCCAGGGGATATTATCACCAGCCACGAAGGTTGGCAGCTCAAAGTTGAGCAGGTAGAGGAGGAGCAAGGTCTGCTCACCTACACCGGTGTGCGTCTCGATAACGACAGCCCGGAGACCCCTCTGCGCGAAGTGATGCTTGATAACCGCATGACCTTCAGCAAACCTCAGGATCGCCTGTTTGCCGCACAAATCGATCGTCTGGATCGCTTTACACTGCGCTATCAGGCCCGCCAGCATCTGAGTCAGCAGTTTAAAATGCCCTGGAGCGGCCTGCGCGGTATGCGTGCCAGCCTGATTCCGCACCAGCTTTTTATCGCTCATGAAGTCAGCCAGCGCTATGCGCCACGGGTGCTGTTGGCGGATGAAGTCGGTCTGGGTAAAACCATTGAAGCCGGCATGATCATTCACCAACAACTGCTCTCCGGCCGGGTGGAGCGGGTGTTAATCGTGGTACCCGACTCACTGCAGTATCAGTGGATTGTGGAGATGATGCGTCGCTTCAATCTCTATTTTTCTCTGTTCGACGACGATCGTTATGCCGCCGCCTGTGCAGAACTCAGCGATAGCGAAGACAAGGAAAACGCACACAGTAACCCTTTTGAAACAGAACAGTTGCTGCTTTGTTCCCTGGATTTTGTCTGCCGCAGGCCAGAGCGTCTGGCACAACTTGCCGCCGCCAACTGGGATCTGCTGGTGGTGGACGAGGCCCATCACTTACAGTGGAGTGAAGAGTCCCCCAGCCCCCAATATCAGGCTATCGCCACCCTGGCGCAGCAGATCGCCGGTGTGCTGCTGCTCACGGCTACCCCGGAGCAACTGGGACAGCAGAGCCATTTTGCCCGCCTGCATTTGCTCGATCATAATCGCTTTCACAGCTACCCGGAGTTTGTCAAAGAGCAACAGAACTACCGTCCTGTGGCCGACGCGGTTGCGCTACTGATACGCAATGACACCCTGTCGGCACAGCAACTCAATCTGCTCAGCGATCTGATAGAGGAGCAGAATATCGAGCCGCTGCTTAAAGCGGCTAACAGCCAGAACAGTGATCGCGACAGCGCCAGACAAGAGTTGGTCCAGATGCTGATGGACCGTCATGGCACCAGTCGGGTGCTGTTTCGCAATACGCGCCAGGGTGTCAAAGGCTTTCCCCAGCGCCAACTGCATCAGATCAAGTTACCGCTGCCCCATCAGTATCAGACCCTGTTTAAGGTCAACACCCTGCTGAACGGTGAGCAGGATAGCGAGTCACTGG
>JBOFSC010000124.1:0-5604 GCA_051651345.1 Enterobacteriaceae bacterium | reverse complement strand
ACTAATACTGAAGTAGACATGATGTCTCTCCCCCTTTGTCAGAAGAAATTTTTGTCCCTGGTCGAAACAGGTTACCATATACTGCATGGATTCAATGCTAAGAGTGATGACAACATGCCTTCTTTTGATATTGTAAGTGAAATAGATATGCAGGAAGTTCGCAATGCTGTAGACAATGCCAGTCGCGAACTCACTTCACGCTGGGATTTTCGCAATGTTCCGGCCAGCTTTACCTTTAATGATAAGAACCAGACCATCAAGGTCTCCAGTGAGTCCGATTTTCAGGTCAATCAACTGCTGGATATTCTGCGTGACAAATTGATCAAGCGAGGTATCGAAGGCAGTTCCCTCGATATCCCCGAGCAGCCAGAGCACAGTGGCAAAACTTACAGTGTTGAGGTCAGCCTGAAGCAGGGTATTGACAGCGCGATGGCCAAACAGATCGTTAAATTGCTCAAGGAGAGCAAGCTGAAAGTACAGAGCCAGATACAGGGAGATCAAGTTCGGGTAACCGGCAAATCTCGTGACGATCTGCAAAATGCCATCGCTGCGGTGAAAGGCGGTGAATTAGGCCAGCCTTTTCAGTTTATTAATTTCCGCGATTAAGGATTGGGGTGGCTGGCCCTTGCTTTTATGATCAGAGCGTCACCGGGGTACAAATCTCCACCAGAAATCCCTCATGATCCGCCACATAGGCCACGGTCTGGCCCCAGGGAGTCTCTTCTGCAGGTTGGATCAAAGTGGCCCCGGCGCTCAGTGCCCGTTCGACGGCGCCAGGCACATCCTCAGTAGAAAAGGCGATTTCAAAACAGGGCGCTCTGGCATCAGGGCGCTGGGGATTGAGCTTAAGCTGTTTTAACAACGCTCTTGAACTGAAGGAGAGCGTGGTGTTACCGGTATCCAGTTCACCGTAATCCCCCTCTTCATGAAGATATTTGACTTTCAGGCCAAAAGCCTGCTGGTAAAACGCCAGGGTCCGCCGAACATCATCGACATAAAGAATGGTATATTGCAGTTTCATGATGTGTCTCCATACAAAAATTAATGCCACCTTAACCCGCTATGGAGACACCGTATTGAATAAATCCGACAACCGTTCTGGTCAGGGATGGTACACCTTGATATTACTGAACCCCATCTCCTGCAGATAGAGCGCCTGCATCCGGCTCATCACACCACGGCGGCAATAGAGCAGGTAGGTTTTGCTCTGATCCAACTGTGCAAACTGACTTTGTAACTTGTAAAACGGCAGGGTCAGCACCTGGGTGTCGGCAACCTGCAGTGGATTATCTTCCTGTTCATCCGGCGCCCGAATATCCAGAATAATCTCTCCCTCCTGCAGGGCATCCACGGTTTCCACTTCGCTGACCTGCTGTTGCGCCCGCTCAGCAATATCGCGAATATCCAGTCTTTCAGCCTGCTGTACCACTTGGTCCAGCACGCTAAAATCAAACCTGGACTCCTCGGCGAGGATCTTCTCCTGTACCGCTTTCACCGTCGGCTTTTTGGAGATAACACCACAAAACTCCGGCATGGTGCTGGCCAGATCTTCCGTACCTAACTGACGGGCCAGCGCGATAATGCTCTCTTTGTCGTGAGAGATTAAGGGCCGCAGAATCAGGGTATCGCTGACCCGGTCTATTTGACGCAAATTGGTGAGCGTCTGGCTGGAGACCTGTCCCAACGCCTCGCCGGTGACCAGCGCCTGAATACCATAACGTTGCGCTACCTGAGAAGCGGCACGAACCATCATGCGCTTGAGGATCACCCCCATCTGCCCATCTTCTACCTTCTCCAGAATTTCACTGACCACCGGCGCAAAATCGATGGTAATAAAGCGCACCCGATGGGAGCTGGCAAAACGCTGCCACAGATACCAGGCCATCTGCTTGACCCCTATCTCATGGGCTGGGCCACCGAGATTGAAGAAGCAGTAGTGCACGCGGCAGCCGCGCCGCATCAGCATATAACTGGAGACCGATGAGTCAAAGCCACCGGAAATCAGGGATAACACATCCTCCTGAGTGCCGATAGGAAACCCCTTCAGCCCCTCAAGACGCGCTTTGACCAGCATCACCTTATCCTGGTCAATTTGCAGGTTGACCTGCTCATCCGGGCGCGTCAGTTGTACCCGCGCGGAAGGGATATGCTGATTTAACCCGCCCCCCACATAGCGCTCGACATCCAGCGAGTTGAACTCATGTTTGCCTTTGCGTTTCACCCGCACACAGAAACTTTTATTGTGTAGCTTCTGCTCATTGGCGCTCAACACCAGTTGGAAAATATCGTCCAGAGTCTCGAAGGGGTGCTCCTCCACCAGCAGGATATGGTGTATGCCGGGGATACGTGTCAGTGCCTCACACAGTGCCGCGTGCCGGGCCGGATCTTTACCACGCACTTCGATGTAATCCCAGAAGCGCACGACGGCCACACCGGGGTCCAGCAGGCGCAAAATATTGCGAATGCTGCTGGCAAGGATCTTGATAAAGCGCAATCTGACCGACTGGCTCTTAATGGTGATTTCTGGTGATAATTTGATAATAAACTTCATGGGATTTAGGGGACCAAAGGTCTGGCAGAGTAATAGATAGCGGAAACCAGGGCGCAGTATAACACCGCCGCTATATTTGTCGCGCATTATGCGTTAATGTAGTGCCAATTTTTTGACAATCACGATGGCCAGTCGAACGATAACCATGAGCAAAAAGAGTGAACAACCCGCCAGTTTTGAACAGGCGCTGAATGAATTGCAGGAGATTGTTAACCATCTGGAGTCCGGTGAATTACCTCTGGAAACAGCTTTGCAGCAGTTTGAAAGAGGGATCCAACTGGCGCGTCAGGGACAGCAGCAATTGCAACAGGCGGAGCAGCGAGTGCAGATTCTGCTCAGCGACGATGCGCAGTCCGCGTTAACGCCCTATCAAACCGACAATAACGCCGCGTCCTCTGTCAGTGATGATGAGTGAATTCAGCCAGAAATTACAGTGCTATCAGCAACGTGTAGACAGCGTGCTAACAGGCCTGTTCGCGACAGAGGACGAGAGCCGGTTACTGCAAGCCATGCGCTATGGGGCGCTGCTGGGCGGTAAACGTCTGCGCCCCTATCTGGTCTATGCCACCGGCTCCATGTTGTCGGTGCCGCTGGAAAGCCTGGATACCCCTGCTGCTGCTATCGAGTGTATCCATGCCTACTCGCTGATTCACGATGATTTGCCTGCCATGGATGATGATCCTCTGCGGCGCGGTCACCCCACCTGCCATATCCATTTTGATGAGGCCACGGCCACACTGGCAGGCGATGCCTTACAGACGCTGGCTTTCACCTTGCTGGCCAGCGGCACTATGCCTGGGGTGGCAGAGAAGAGTCGGTTACAGATGATCGCGGAGTTAGCCACCGCCAGCGGTATTCGCGGCATGTGTCTGGGTCAGTCCCTGGATCTGGCGGCTGAGGGTCGTAAAATCACTCTGGCGGAGCTGGAGACCATCCATCGCCATAAGACCGGTGTCTTGATACGTGCGGCTGTTCGTCTTGGTGCACTGGCTGCCGGTACCAGAACTGAGCCCTTATTGCCCCTGCTTGACCGCTATGCCAATGCCATTGGTCTGGCCTTTCAGGTTCAGGACGATATTCTGGATGTGATCGGCGAAACCAGTAAAACGGGTAAACAACGTGGCAGCGATCAAAATCTGGGAAAAAATACCTATCCGGCGCTATTGGGTATTGACAGCGCACGCGCAAAAGCGTGGGATCTCTACCAGGAAGCACTACTCGCCCTGTCCGAATTAGCAGCACACCAACTGGATGTGACACCTCTACAGATACTGGCTGCTTTTATCATTGATCGCGATAACTAAATAATGAATGAGTATCGAATGAGCTTTGACAGATTCAAATATCCCTTATTGGCATTAGTTCCCACACCGGAAGAGTTGCGGTTGTTGCCGAAAGAGAGTTTAGTCAAACTGTGTACTGAGCTACGACACTATTTGCTGGAGGCGGTCAGTTGCACCAGCGGCCACTTTGCGTCGGGTCTGGGCACGATCGAATTAACGGTGGCTTTGCACTATGCCTATCACACCCCTTTCGATAACCTGATCTGGGATGTGGGTCATCAGGCCTACCCACATAAAATTCTGACGGGTCGGCGCCAGCAGATTACCACCATTCGCCAGCGCGATGGGCTGCACCCTTTCCCCTGCCGCAGTGAAAGTGAATATGATGCCCTCACTGTCGGTCACTCTTCCACTTCTATCAGTGCAGGTCTCGGTATGGCGGTGGCAGCACAACGGGAAGGGCTGGGGCGACGTACGGTTGCCGTGATCGGCGATGGTGCCATAACAGCCGGAATGGCTTTTGAGGCGATGAATCACGCCGGTCATATCAACGGCGATCTGTTGGTGGTACTCAATGATAACGATATGTCCATATCCGAAAATGTCGGGGCGCTGAGCAGCCATCTGGCCCGTCTGCTGTCCGGACAATTTTATACCTCTCTGCGTGAAGAGGGTAAGCGGGTATTATCCGGGTTTCCGCCCATTAAGGATCTGCTGAAAAAAACTGAAGAGCATCTGAAGGGCATGATGGCTCCGGGGACGCTGTTTGAAGAGTTAGGCTTTAACTATATTGGCCCTGTAGATGGCCATGATGTGCTGGCCCTGACGCAGATATTAAAAAATATGCGCCATTTGCAGGGGCCGCAGCTACTGCATGTGATCACCACGAAAGGAAAGGGCTATACCCCTGCGGAAAATGATCCTATCAAATTCCATGCGGTGCCTAAATTTGATCCGAACCAAGGCGCATTGCCGAAAAGCGGCAACAGCAAACCCACCTATTCGCAGATCTTTGGTGACTGGCTATGTGAGATGGTCGCCGAAGAGAGTAAGTTGATGGCGATTACCCCCGCCATGTGCGAAGGCTCTGGTATGGTGCGTTTTTCCCAGGCATTTCCGCAAAACTATTTTGATGTGGCTATTGCTGAACAGCATGCGGTCACCTTTGCTGCGGGTCTCGCTATCGGTGGTTATAAACCTGTGGTGGCGATCTACTCCACCTTTTTGCAGCGCGCTTATGATCAATTGATCCATGATGTGGCGATTCCCTCACTGCCGGTGCTGTTTGCCATTGATCGCGCCGGTATCGTTGGTGGTGATGGTCAAACCCATCAGGGAGCTTTTGATATCGCCTTTCTGCGCCCTGTGCCCAATATGGTGATTATGACTCCCAGCGATGAAAATGAGTGTCGTCAGATGTTGTATACCGGCTTTCACTATCAGGAAGGCCCGGTTGCCGTGCGCTATCCCCGTGGACATGGGCCGGGGGCTGAGTTACAACCCCTGCAATTGTTGCCAATGGGTAGAGGCTGTTACCGCCGTCGGGGGGAGCGCCTGGCGCTGCTGAATTTTGGGACTCTGCTGGCGGAGGCGCTGGTTGTGGCTGAAGAGCTCAATGCCACCGTGGTGGATATGCGGTTTGTTAAGCCATTAGATCAACAGATTCTGGCGGAAGTGGCGGCGCAGCATGACTGGCTGGTGACCCTGGAAGAGGGGGCGGTGATGGGCGGAGCCGGTAGCGCGGTCAATGAGTGGTTAATGCAGCAGGGG
>JBOFSC010000123.1:0-1986 GCA_051651345.1 Enterobacteriaceae bacterium | reverse complement strand
AATAGTCGAACAGCGGATGTTTTACAGAGTTGAAATGAGGATATGGCGTATTAACCACCCCGGCCCTGACGGGCCACCCCTCCACGGAGGGGAATTTAGGAGCCCCTCCCCCATCACAAAGATGTGTAGATACCTATGCCTGTCAAGGGGGAGGTTGGGAGGGGGTCATGCGTTGAAATTGAAAGCGATGCCACCCTCAAGAGTGTTGACCCCTCCCCAACCCTCCCCTTGCCAGGGGAGGGAGCTAAACAGAAGAGAGCATTACTCCCCCTGCAACTCCTCAGCCTCTCTCAGCTCAGAATCAATCGCTTCATCCAGCGAAGCATAAAACTCCAGTTTCCCTTTGATGGGAACAACTTTAGCCCGCGCCAGGGTCTTCAGAGGCTGGAACGGAATCGCACTGATCAGCAGCTTTTTACCCTCCGGTAGCAAATCTACAAAGCGCAGCAGAGCATCCAACCCTCCGGCATCCAGAACCGGCACCGCATCCCACTGCAGAATCACCACCCGGGCATTTTCACTGCGCAGGCGCAGTTCATTGAAGATTCGCTCGGCGGCGGCAAAGAACAGCGGGCCGCTGACACGGAAGATCAGCATATCTTCAGAGCTGGCGCGATTAATGGGTGCCAGGCGGGTCATGCGTGCAATACGGCGCATAAACAGCAGAGAGGCCAGTACGATACCCACAGTGATGGCAATTACCATATCGAACAGCACGGTCAGGCTCATACAGAGCAGCATCACCACAATATCGTCTTTAGGTGCCCGGCGTAGCAGATAAAGCACCTTATGGGCCTGACTCATATTCCAGGCGACGATCAGCAGCAGAGAAGCCATGGCCGCCAGCGGCAGGTAAGAGAGCCATTGCGCCAGCACCAACAGCGCCAGCAGCACCAGAATTGAGTGAATGATCGCAGAAACCGGTGAAGTGGCTCCGGCGCGTACGTTGGCCGCCGAACGGGCAATGGCCGCAGTGGCAGTGATACCACCAAAAAAAGGTGCGATAATATTGCCCAGCCCCTGGCCTATTAATTCACTGTTTGAGTGGTGTTTACGTCCGCTGGTCATGCCATCCAGCACCACAGCACAGAGCAGGGACTCAATGGCCCCCAACATCGCCATGGAAAAAGCGGCAGGCAGCAGGGCGGTGATATTAGACCAGCTCCACGATATAGTGGCGCCGGGTAAGTCCCAGGGTAACACAAATTGTGGCAGTATTGGCGGGATACCCTGTCCGATAGTGCCATCAGGCAAAGTGTAGCTAAAGGTCGAGCCGATAGTGGCAGCCTGCTGACCAAACAGCATTAGCACGCCCATCAGAGCCGTTCCTGCCAGCAAGGCCGGTAAATGGCCGGGCAAACGCAGATTAAGCCGGGGCCAGTAGATAAGAATTCCCAGAGTGACGAGTCCGATCAGGGTATCGGTCCAGTGCAGGGAGGGCATTATGGTGGGCAGCGCAATAATCTTACCGACAAAACTTTCTGGCACGGCGGCACTTAAACCAAAAAAGTCCTTAATCTGCATCGAGGCGATAGTGATGGCAATGCCTGAAGTAAACCCCAGAGTGACCGAGGGGGGGATATATTCGATCATGCGCCCAAAGCGGGCAATGCCCATCAGCAGCAGAAAAACCCCGGACATTAACGTGGCGATCAACAGCCCGGAGAGGCCAAATTGTTGTGCTACCGGATAGAGGATCACAACAAACGCCGCCGTAGGACCGGAGACACTGTAACGGGAGCCGCCGCTAATGGCGATCACAATACCGGCTATGGCCGCAGTATACAGGCCATATTGGGGTGGCACGCCACTACCGATAGCCAGAGCCATCGCGAGAGGAATGGCAATAATGCCGACAGTGATGCCTGCGATGGCATCCTTGGTAAAACGCGCCAGAGTATAACGCTCTTTCCAGCAGGCATCGATCAGAGCGCTAAAGGGGCGTGTGCGGTTAATTCCTTGCATAGTCATTGGAAGATTAATTCA
>JBOFSC010000122.1:0-2011 GCA_051651345.1 Enterobacteriaceae bacterium | reverse complement strand
GTTGTGTTGGTTGTGTTGGTTGTTTTGGCGAATGATCATTTGATCATGATCACAGCACACTTTCCACTCTTTTTTCTAAAAATACGTCATTTTTTTCTATCGTTATCAGTTGGTTGATCCTAAAGATCCTACGTATAATAATCCAATACAACTGCGAACGCGCAGTATGCTGACACAACCTGCTGAGAGCAGCGCAGCAACAGAGCAACGACTGCAATTGCGGGTTGCGACCAATAGCAACGTATCCCCTCGAAATATTGCAGAGAATTTTACTGTCATCAGTACCAAAGATGGTGTTCTCAAAGATAGCACTCATCCGGGCCAGCCTATTTTTGCCGAGTTAGCCTTGCCCACTTACACAGAGAACACCCTGTCGATTCGATATAACTCTGGCTATGCTAACAAGCATATTCTGGCAGTGAAGATTAGATTTTCCCCTGATAAAAGCAACTGAGAGTATACGGCGACTTTCTCCAGGGATTATTATGAACAAGATCAGTGGAATCAGGCGAGTTATACTACTGTGCCTATTCCACCAGGAGCAACCACCTTTTCTATCAGCGGTGATATTACTGATCCCGACAATGACTTTATGCGTCCCGTAAATGAAGCTAAGCTTCCCTTTTTGGCCTCTTTTAATATTAAGGTCAAGAATGGGTTGGAATATATTTACAAGACGCTGAACATACCGATGTACAGAGGAGACAAGCGTGAAGGCGTGATGCGAATTAATAGCATGACGGCACAACCCAACATTATTGCTCCGGGAAAGAAAGTTAATTTTGATCTTAAATTGGCTGATATTCCTGCTACGGCGACTCACTTTCAGTTAAGTTGCACTCAAAGTAACAACGTCCCTGAGAATACGCTGCGCAAACTGTTCCAGGGGGAATTTAATTTTAATGGGCTTCCTTTCGACTTTATTAGCAGTGGTGATGGCAAAACAAAAATCCGTCAGGGCGCATTTCTTAATCCGGTGCGCGATATTCCCAGAGATGAGATAATCGGTGCCGACAATAAGCAAAAAAAATTAACCGTCTCAATGAGATTAAAAGACAAACAAGATATCACCGGGTTTACTAAAAACACTTATGGGATACTCAACTGTAAACTGGAACCCTCGACATCTGTCACCCAGGGTGATGATCGCGGTATCTGGGCCAGTACCGGTTTTACGGTCGATATTGAAGGGACCGGTAAAGATCCGAGTGAACCTGGTAATCCTGAAAATCCGGTTGGTCCCGGTAATTCTTGCTCATCAAATGATCCTAACGATAATGTCTGCTGGGTCAAAGCCATCAAATATGACTATTTCCCAGGAGAAGCGGTGGGGTTTAACATTAAATTCAAAACACCCACCACAGAGAAAGAAGAATTGTACGTAGAGCTACAGGATGAGAGCCGCTGTTCCAGGAAATCCGGCGGCACCTCTAGCCGGGAAGCCTGTTTTAACTTTGGCCCTATTAATATTTATTATGATGGTGTGTATTATGGTCACGGGAAATTAAGCTCACACAACATAAGTACTATAATCCCTTTAAAAAAAGATAAAAGCATGATCATGCTCACCCTTGATGAGGTAGCACAAAAAAACCAACTGGTAGTAGATGACGATTCTCCATTTAATATTGTGACGCTTAAAGCGACAACACGAGACCGTACGACAGTCCTCTCCGCGTCGGATTATATAGTTGTAAATCCTGCTTCGAGCCGACCTCCGTCACCAGACAATGATAATGTTAAATCGGTAACAGTAGATAAAACAGCTACTCTTCCGGGAGACGAAGTAAGTTTCACCATTCAACTCGATAAACCTGTACCTGTCCAGAGTAAGGAATATCCACTATACCTGTTGCTTGAGGACAGTAGCATCTGTTTATACGTAGGATCTTTAGGATCAACCAACTGATAACGATAGAAAAAATGACGTATTTTTAGAAAAAAGAGTGGAAAGTGTGCTGTGATCATGATCAAATGATCATTCGCCAAAACAACCAACACAACCACAGCA
>JBOFSC010000121.1:0-3038 GCA_051651345.1 Enterobacteriaceae bacterium | reverse complement strand
CGCTGCTTATCTGTTTGCTGACGGCACCACGGTGATTAACTCTGATATTAATTTTGCCTGGATTGGTAATGCTTATCTGGGGCCTGTGCCCTGGCTGGTAATTATCGCCTTTGCCGTGATTGCACTCTGCTGGTTTATTTTGCGCCGGACCACGCTGGGGGTTCATATCTATGCGGTGGGGGGCAATATTCAGGCTGCCCGCCTGACCGGGATCAAAGTGGGTCTGATCCTGCTGTTTGTTTATGGTATCAGTGGCCTGTTATCTGGTCTCGGGGGGCTGATGAGTGCCTCACGACTCTATAGTGCCAATGGTAATCTGGGTGTCGGTTATGAGCTGGATGCTATCGCTGCGGTGATTTTGGGGGGAACCAGTTTTGTTGGCGGCATCGGCACCATTACCGGTACCTTGATCGGCGCATTGATTATCGCCACCCTGAACAATGGGATGACACTGCTGGGTGTCTCTTATTTCTGGCAGTTAGTGATTAAAGGTGCAGTGATTATTATCGCCGTATTAATTGATAAATATCGAACGCGTCATCATCAAAACTAAAAGGAGTCGTTATGCGCTTTAAATATCTCTGCAGTGCGCTGTTTGCCGGTGCCCTGCTCAGCGGTGCTGCCGAGGCCCGCGAATTAAAGTCTATCGGTGTGACTGTCGGCGATCTGGCCAATCCCTTCTTTGTGCAAATCACTAAAGGGGTCGAACTGGAAGCACACAAGCTGGCTGGCGATGCGGTTAATGTGACCCTGGTCTCCAGCGGATATGATTTAGGTCAGCAGGTTTCACAAATTGATAATTTTATCGCCAGTAAGGTGGATATGATTATCCTCAATGCCGCTGACTCCAAAGGGATTGGCCCAGCGGTAAAACGGGCCAGAGAGGCCGGAATTATCGTGATCGCAGTGGATGTGGCCGCCGATGGCGCTGATGCGGTGGTGACTTCAGATAATACCCAGGCCGGGGAGATCTCCTGTCACTATATTGCCACCCGTCTGCAAGGTAAAGGCAATATGGTTATCGTCAATGGACCGCCGGTTTCAGCAATACAGGATAGGGTAAACGGCTGTATGACGGAGTTGAAAAAATATCCTGATATCAAGTTGCTGTCTCATAACCAAAATGCCAAAGGCAGCCGGGAAGGGGGGCTGGATGTGATGACCGCACTGTTGGCCGCCAATCCCAAAATCGATGCGGTTTTTGCTATCAATGACCCCACCGCTATCGGGGCAGATCTTGCGGCCAGGCAAGCGCAACGTCAGGAGTTTTTTATCGTCGGTGTGGATGGCTCTCCGGATGGAGAAGAAGCACTGAAACGCAGTAACTCTCTGTTTGTGGCCACGCCTGCCCAGGATCCTCAGGTGATGGCGGCTAAGGCCGTTGAGATGGGTTACCAGATAATGCAGGGTCAACCAGCCCCCAGTGCGCCGGTTTTAATTCCCGTCACCCTGATAGACCGAGACAACATCAAAGATTATAAGGGCTGGACTATCAAGTGATTGATATAGCCAATTAACTTGAAGATGCAGTTGGCTCCCTCCCCTGACAAGGGGAGGGTTGGGGTGGGGTCAACACACTTTAGGGCTGCGTTGCTTTCAATTTCAACGCATTACCCCCTCCCTGCCTCCCCCTTGTCAGGCATAGGTATCTACACAAAAAGGGGAGCAGGTTAATTCCCCTCCCCCATCACAAAGATGTGTAGATACCTATGCTTGTCAGGGGGAGGGGAAGGTTTCATTAACTGCAACCTGAAACATAATGCGTATAAAGAGGTTGGAATGAATCGTTCACATATCAATCTTATCATCGATGAAACCCAGGCTTTTTTTGCCCAATATCACTTCTGTCTGCCCCCTTTTGCCGGATTTACTCTGGAGCAGTGGAAAACTCAGGCAGCAGAACCCTGGCAGGAGGTTTTCGATCTGCAACTGGGCTGGGATGTCACCTCGTTCGGGGGTAATGATTTCTCGCAGTTAGGTCTGACCCTGTTTACCCTGCGTAACGGCTCTCCCAACGGCAAACCTTATCGCAAATGTTACGCAGAAAAGATCATGCATTGCCGTGAGCAACAGGTGACACCTATGCATTTTCACTGGTACAAAACCGAGGATATTATCAATCGGGGCGGCGGTAATCTGATCATTGAAATCCATAATGCAGATCCCTATGAAGCTCTGGACAGCAAGCCTGTGACCGTTGTGCTGGATGGCTGTCGACAGACCCATGCTGCCGGTAGTCATCTTCGGCTGCATCCGGGAGAAAGTATCACCCTGACGCCCGGACTCTATCACAGTTTTTGGGGTGAGGCGGGTAAAGGGGATGTGCTGGTGGGGGAAGTCTCCATGGTCAACGATGATAATGGCGATAATCGTTTTCTGACACCCATGCCCCGCTTTGACCAAATCTTGGAGGATCAGGCCGTTAAATGGGTGTTATGTCATGAATATGCTCGTTTGCTCACTTCACTTTAACCAGACAGGGGATCGCTGATTATGCCACTTATCTCTCTTAGCAACGCTCTTTCACAGGCCACAAAACACAACTATGCGGTGGGCGCCTTCAATGTTCTCGACAGCCATTTCTTGCGCGCCCTGTTTGCTGCCGCTAATAAGGCACGTTCCCCTTTTATTATCAATATTGCCGAAGTGCATTTTAAATATGTCTCGCTGGACTCGCTGGTTGAGGCCATTAAAATCGAGAGCAGGCAGCATCCGATCCTAGTGGTGCTCAACCTCGATCACGGGATGCACTTTGAGTCCGTGGTCAAAGCCCTGCGCCTGGGGTTCACCTCAATTATGTTTGATGGTTCAGCGCTCAGTTATGAAGAGAATATCCGCCAAACCCGGGAAATCGTCAAAATGTGTCATGCGGTGGGCGTCTCTGTGGAAGGTGAGTTAGGCGCGGTGGGGGGAGATGAAGGTGGCGCGCTATACGGGAACGCAGACAGCAGCAAGTTTACCGACCCTGCACAAGCCGCCGATTTTGTGAAGCAGACCGGTATCGATGCCCTGGCTGTGGCTATCGGGAATGTGCATGG
>JBOFSC010000120.1:0-1388 GCA_051651345.1 Enterobacteriaceae bacterium | reverse complement strand
GCCTGGGCTTTACTCACCAGAGCGGTGGTTAAGGTGACGTGCACCTGCGGCAGCTCAACTTGCTTACTGCTGAGCAACGCCCCGATAAGCAAGCTGTGCGCCATAACCACCAGCGTGGCGATAGACAGGTTTTGCTTATTTATTTCCATGGCTATTTTTCACCAAAATGTATTGTTAATCGATATAATAATGATTGGCATTCTCATTACAAGAGCTAAATGTGTTCATTGCGATTTTTCAGCAGAATGTGTTCAGAGGTATTTCCCGGCTTCCCGACGCGCTAAAGCGGATAACTGATGTTGATGCTGATCAAGAAACTGAGCCACCCAGAGGGGATCGGTTTTGGAGTATTCCCGTAACGCCCAGGCGATTCCTTTCTGGATAAAGAACTCCTGATCGACAATTCTTAACAGAATACTCCTCTCCAGCCACACTAAATCTGTCTGCTGCTTCCACAGTAACTGCAGGGTAATGGCGGTGCGCCGCAACCAGAAGTTATCCGCTTCGGCCAGAGAAGCCATCATCGTCTCCAGGTGTTGCCGGTGCTTAAATACCCAGAGGGAAAACGCCTTGCGCAGGCTATCCACACTATCCCACCAGGCGTTTTCAACAATCAATGGCAAATAAGCAGCGATCAGGGCGTAGTCAGAGGGGAACGTCCGTACGCTGGCCTTTAATCACCATTATCTGCTCTCGGTTAAGGGGCAAATTGTTTATTGATCTCCGTGGCGGCCTGCAGATAGGCTTTATCTTTTAGCTCTTCAACCTGCGTCCGGGTTTTCGATAAGCGATTACTCTCGCTGCTGATCACATTGCTGTCAAAGGGTTGCACCATAATAGTTTGCCATTGCCCGCTTTTGACATCGATCAGGCCAATACGCAACACAATGCGCATTAACTGGGATTCATCTGGTATCACATTGCCTACGATGGGCACCCAGGAGATTTTCTTGGTAGTTAGATCTTGCTGTCCGGTCTCCAGGGTTCCCCAGTAGACCAAGATTTTTTCAATACCTCCCCTGGCGGCCGTTAAACGCAGTACTTTGGAGTAGTTGTCCTGCTGCGCATCATCACTGGCTCTGTCCAATTCATTACAGGAGTATCCGGCGCGGCAGCGAGAAGCCGGAACCCCGGTGTAAGGAACCACTTGATAGTAGCGATTCAGTGCTGCCTCCATCTCTGGATCCGGGATCTGAGCACCAGACTGAATCAGCATCACCCGTTCACCGGCTTTCAGCGTCAGGCGTTGCTGATTTTCGCTCAATGCCTGCTCAATTTGCTGTTGATCGATCTTTTGGGTCAGCGAAGAGCCAAAGACTTCGCGGTCAGTCAGTTCTCCCCGATAAAAGCGATTATCGTTGCCGGGGGCATCAGAAATGGAGTATTTG
>JBOFSC010000119.1:0-1951 GCA_051651345.1 Enterobacteriaceae bacterium | reverse complement strand
TCAGCTTACAGTAGAAGATTTGTATTACCTTGTTAATTCTTCGGTGTCGATCCTGACATTCCGTATCAATCACACCAATCTCAATATGATGCTGGCGCAGGCTCGACAAGAGCAGGTACGCCTACAGCGTATTGACCGTGCTCTGGCGCTGAACGGCTCAATTGAAATGATGCAGTGCTATTTTGGGCTGACAGCGTCCGAAGTCAGTGCTCGACGCCGCCTGGCTGGAATTCGTACCCGGCAAGGGCGCAATCAAACCCCCAGTGAGAAAGACGAGGCTTCGGTTTGGGAGCAGTGGCAGGAGGCCAAAATAGACAACCTGGACTCGCTGGAAGCACTGGAGGTCATGATGATGATTGCCGAACAACAGGATATTGCCTTAACGTCCGTCTGGATACTGGTAAAAGGCTGGGTTGAGCAGCAGCAACAGTGGAGAACAGGTTGATGGCCCTGGTGGTAGACAGTGTCATACAACACACTTTGAGCAAGATGACAGAGCGGATTGTGCAAAAGGCACAGTCTGGAGCCGTGACAAACGAACAAAGTGGTCTGCTATATCTGGGGAATGTGCATGATGCCATTCCCCGACAGCTTTATATGGATAGCCGTTTATCACCGTTAGATAAAACTGCATGGGTGATGATCCGTCTCTATGCCCAGCAGAATGAGGGGGCAGTATTCCCGACTTATGAAGAACTGCAGCTTCAGCTCGCCTCTCCCCATTCCGGTAAAGCCTCGCGGGGAACTATCAGTCGCACCTTGCTCATGTTACGCCTGACCGGTTGGCTTAGTCTGTGTAAACGGGTGCGTGATAAGAACGGACGCGTCAGGGGCAATATTTATGCGCAGCATGATGAGCCGCTGGGTTTACGTGATGCAGAGCATTTTGACCCTGGCTGGCTGGATGTGGTGGCACAAGCCTGCCAACATGACAGTAAAACTATCCGGCTAACGGCACTCTCCATACTTGGCGAAATAAAGCAGGAGATATCGATGCGCCACCGTCATTCGCGTATCGCCCTGATTGAATCACGACTCTCTTTCCCTCAGTCACCACAAGAGTTTGCATTACAGCAAAAGGAGTTATTGTCACCGGGTTCGGAAATCGAACTCAGTCAAAAAACGACCCATTTGGAAGAGAGATCACTGAGTTCGAATTTCGAACTTAGTGTGAAAAAGGGCTCTGCTGTACTGAGTTCGAAATCAGAACCCAGTCTGGAAGCAAGGAATGATGACAGGGTTCGAAATTCGAACCGTTATGTACGTAGTGATACACAAGGTGTAAAAGAGACGTACGTAGGGGGACCAGGAAAAAACGAACAGCGTCTGCGCTGGCCAACTGCACTGGTTGAAAATCTAACCACGACTGACAGAGGTAACGTGGAGCTGCAATTACAGGGACTATCAGAGTCACTGGGGCAGCAGGTTCTGGATGATGTGGCAGAGCGAGTCAGCACTGGCGAGATCAAAAATGTCATTGCCTATCTGCTTGCCACGCTAAAACGGGCGAAAAACGGACAATTCAATACAACCGTTGGGATGACCAAAAGAGTTCGGCAACTACCCTCTACACAGCAAGCAAGGGCTACAGGGCCTGTTTATGACCAAATTCAGGAGGAGAATCAGAAAGCCTCTGTGGCAAAAATCGCTCAGGTAATGGCGGAAATACGAGAATCCTGTAGTGTTGCGGGGCGCAACAGGACGCGTCAGTAAGAATACACGTTATGGCTGCGTCAAATAAATCATCACCTGCTCGAAAAATGTTCGTGATCTTACCCTGCTGCCAGACCAGGTAACCCACTGTGATTATTGCAACCAGGCCAAGAGCAATCACAGTTACTTTTAGCCTGGTCATACCGACTCCCCTCGATCACCAAGTGGTCAGTCATCTTTTATCTTTTTTTACGATCTCGCCCCCTTCATGTTGCTGCCGATATGTTCCCCCATTTTT
>JBOFSC010000118.1:0-10207 GCA_051651345.1 Enterobacteriaceae bacterium | reverse complement strand
CTCTGCTGGATAAGAAACTGCCTGCGTCTGTCTCCAGTGAGAGCGGTAAAAATCAGCGGGTATTGCAGTTCCCTCCTCTACCTGTACAGCAGGACGAAGATGCCCGCTTGCGTGCCCTGTCGGTTTTTGATGTTCTGCGTCTGCTGTTGACTATCGTCGAGACCCCGGCTGATGAGGCGGATGCCATACTGCTGGCTGGTCTGTTCTCCTATGATCTGGTTGCCGGTTTTGAGCCTTTACCGGAACTGCCGCCAGAGCCGGGTTGCCCTGATTTATGTTTCTATCTGGCAGAAACCCTGTTGGTGCTGGATCACCAGCGACAATATGCCCGCCTGCAGGCCACGCTGTTTACCCCTGATACAGATGAGCAGCAACGTCTGATCCAGCGCCTGGACCAACTGCAGTTTACCCTGCAAAAAGCCGCCAGACCCCTGCATGCCACTATCCTGCCTGCCGTAAAACCGGACTGTGATCTGAGCGACGAGCAGTTTTGCCATATCGTCGATCAGCTTAAGGAGGCTATCGTTCGGGGAGATATCTTTCAGGTGGTGCCTTCACGTCGTTTCACCTTACCCTGTCCGACCCCGGTTGCCGCCTATCAGAAGTTGAAACAGAATAATCCCAGTCCCTATATGTTATTGATGCAGGACCCGCTGTTTACCCTGTTTGGCGCCTCACCAGAAAGTGCCCTGAAGTACAGTGCCACCAGCCGCACCATCGAGATTTACCCCATTGCCGGTACCCGTCCCCGTGGACGGTACGCAGATGGCTCCGTGGATCGGGATCTGGACAGCCGTATCGAGCAGGAGATGCGCACCGACCATAAAGAGCTGGCCGAGCATATGATGTTGGTGGATCTGGCGCGCAATGATCTGGCGCGTATCTGTGAGCCCGGCAGCCGTTATGTCGCGGACTTAACTCAGGTGGATCGCTACTCCATGGTGATGCATCTGGTCTCCCGTGTTGTCGGCACCCTGCGCCAGGATCTGGATGCTCTGCATGCGTATCAGGCCTGTATGAATATGGGTACCCTTAGCGGCGCGCCCAAAGTTCGCGCCATGCAGTTGATTGCTGAAGTGGAGGGAAAACGACGCGGCAGTTATGGTGGTGCTATCGGCTATATTAACGGCCATGGCGATATGGATACCTGTATTGTGATCCGCTCCGCCCATGTTAAAAATGGTATCGCCAGCGTACAGGCCGGAGCGGGTATCGTGGCAGACTCAGTGCCTCAGGCCGAAGCCGACGAGACCCGCAACAAAGCTCAGGCCGTTTTACAGGCCATTATTAGCGCACACCAGGCAGGGAGATAAACAATGGCAACTATCTTATTACTCGATAACTTTGACTCTTTTACCTACAACCTGGTGGATTTGATGCGCAGCCAGGGACACCAGGTGGTGATCTATCGTAATCACCATCCGGTATCACTGCTGGAGCAACAACTGGCGCAGATGAAAAATCCCCTGCTGCTGCTCTCTCCGGGACCCGGTACACCGGCACAGGCGGGTTGTATGCCACAGCTGTTAAAGCGTATGCGCGGTAAAGTGCCAGTTATCGGTATCTGTCTGGGGCATCAGGCCATTATCGAAGCCTGCGGTGGCAAGATCGTCCCGGCAGGAACCATCGTCCATGGTAAAACATCCTTTATTAGTCACGATGGATGCGCTATGTTTGCCGGCTTACCTTCACCGCTACAGGTCGCCCGTTATCACTCCCTGACCGGGGAAAATATCGCCGAACCTCTGGTCGTCAATGCCTCTTGTGATGGCATCGTCATGGCGGTGCGCAACGATAACGAAAAATTATGCGGATTTCAGTTTCATCCGGAGTCCATATTGACAACCTATGGATCTCGTCTGCTGGAGCAGACAATTCACTGGGCTCTGGCATAGTAAGGAGAGCAAAGATGCTTACACTGTTAGAAAAGCTGTACCATGGCGGGCGACTGAACCAGAAAGAGAGTCAAAAACTGTTCAGTTCCATTATTCGTGGAGAAATGGACCCGGTGCAGCTCTCTGCCGCCCTGATCAGTATGAAAGTCAGGGAAGAGACCCCGGAAGAGATCTGTGGTGCCGCCATGGCCCTGCTGGAAGATGCCGTGCCCTTCCCGCGTCCCGACTACGATTTTGCCGATATCGTCGGTACCGGCGGGGATAAGAGCAACAGCATCAATATCTCCACGGCCAGCGCTTTTGTGGCCGCCTGTTGTGGTGCAAAAATCGCCAAACATTGCAATCGGGCTGTCTCCAGCCGTTCCGGCTCCTCGGATCTGCTCAATGCTTTTGGCCTGCGCCTGGATCTCTCTCCAGAAGAAGCGCGTTACACCCTGGATAATCTGAATATTTGCTTTTTGTTGGCTTCCCAGTACCACAGTGGATTCCGCTATGCCATTCCGGTGCGTCAGCAACTGAAGACACGCACGCTGTTTAATGTTTTGGGGCCGCTCACCAATCCGGCGCGCCCTCCCCTGGCGCTGATCGGTGTCTACAGTCCGGAGCTGGCGATGCCAATGGCCTCCACCCTGAAGATGCTGGGTTATCGCCGCGCCGCCATCGTCCATGGCGGAGGGATGGATGAAGTCGCTGTGCACGCGCCCACTCAGGTGGTGGAGCTAAATAATGGTGAAATCGAGTGCTACTGGCTCAATACCTCTGATTTCGGCTTAAAAAACTATCCTGTAGAATCTCTGGCCGGAGGTTCTCCACTGGAGAACCGCGATATTTTGGCGCGTTTACTGCAGGGTAAAGGAGAGATAGCCCATGCCACAGCGGTGGCGGTGAACGTCGCCATGTTGCTTAAAGTCTTTGGTCATGAAGATCTGCGCAGCAATGCTCAACAAGCACTGGATATGATAGCCAGTGGTGAGCCCTACGAACGCATTATGGCATTAGCACATGTTCATCAGGAGGCGAGTTAAAGTGAAGCAAGAGACCATTTTAAACAAAATCGTACGCGATAAAGCGCTCTGGCTGCAGCAGCGAAAGCAGGAGCAGCCGCTGGAGACTTTTTATCAGCAACTTCAGCCTGCACAGCGCAGCTTCTATCAGACACTACAACAGAAGAAAACACACTTTATTCTGGAGTGTAAAAAAGCATCGCCGTCCAAAGGTCTGTTGCGCCCGGATTTTGATCCTGCAGCTATTGCCCGCATCTATGGCCGTTATGCCTCTGTGATCTCGGTACTGACGGATGAGGCTTATTTCCAGGGGGATTTTGCCTTTCTGCCGCTGGTGAGTGCACAGGTGACCCAGCCGGTGCTGTGTAAAGATTTTATGATTGATCCCTATCAGATCTATCTGGCACGTCATTATCAGGCGGATGCGATTTTGCTGATGCTCTCGGTACTGGATGATGAGCAGTATCGCCATCTGGCACAGGTTGCCCACAGCCTTAATATGGGCGTGCTAACCGAGGTCAGCAATGAGCAGGAGCTGGAACGCGCAATCGCTCTGCAGGCCAAAGTCGTAGGCATCAATAACCGCGATTTACGCGATCTCTCCATCGATCTGCAGCGCACCCGCCAACTGGCACCGCGTCTCGGCAAAGAGGTGGTGGTGATTAGCGAATCCGGTATCAGCAATAACGGCCAGGTACGGGATCTAAGCCAGTATGCCAATGGATTTCTGATTGGCAGCTCACTGATGGCCCAGGCTGATTTGGAGTTGGCGGTTCGCCAGATCATTCTGGGCGACAATAAAGTTTGCGGTCTGACCCGGACGGAAGATGCGGCAATGGTCTATCAGAGCGGTGCTGTCTATGGCGGTCTGATATTTGCGCCTCGCTCCTCCCGCTATATTGATCCGGAGCAAGCCCGGGCGGTTATGCTGAGCGCGCCGCTGCGTTGGGTGGGAGTATTTGTCGATGAATCTGTTGAGCAGGTTTGCGCCATAGCCAGCCAACTGGGCCTCTATGCGGTGCAACTGCACGGCAATGAAGATGCCCGTTATATCGCGCAACTGCGTGAGCAATTGCCAGCGCAGTGCCAAATCTGGCGCGCTGTATGTATTAAAGAGAGTGTGCCCGCCCTGGATTTACCCGGCGTCGATCGTTATTTGCTGGATGCCGCTTCCGGGGGTTCCGGTAAAACCTTTGACTGGCAACTGCTGCAGGGTTTACCGCTGAATACGCTGCAACTGGCGGGGGGTATCAATGCAGACAATGTGTTGCAGGCAGTACAGCTGGGCTGTCTCGGACTTGATATCAATTCTGGTGTCGAAAGCCAGCCAGGTATTAAAGATCACCAGCGGCTACAAGAGATATTTAACCTGCTCAGCAGCTATACCCATCGTCTTTCAAGTTGAGGCGTTGTTGGCTGCGCCTAGCCGCAACTCGAAATACTTTGGGTATATTGAATAAATAAATGGAAATAGGAAACTGGTCATGACGCTACTTAATCCCTACTTCGGTGAATTTGGCGGTATGTATGTACCACAAATTTTGATCCCTGCCCTGCAACAACTGGAACAGGCTTTTGTCGATGCACAAGCCGACCCTGAGTTTCAGCGGGAACTGCAGGATCTGTTAAAAAACTTTGCGGGCCGTCCCACCGCCCTGACCCTGTGCCGCAATCTGACTGAAGGCACCCGCACTAAGCTCTATCTGAAGCGTGAAGATCTGCTCCATGGTGGTGCCCATAAGACCAATCAGGTACTGGCACAAGCCCTGCTGGTCAAGCGCATGGGCAAAAAAGAGGTGATTGCCGAAACCGGTGCCGGACAACATGGTGTGGCAGTCGCGCTGGCCTGTTCGTTACTGGGCCTGAAATGCCGCGTCTATATGGGGGCCAAAGATGCCGACAGACAGGCTCCTAACGTGTTTCGGATGCAACTAATGGGGGCAGAGGTGATTCGGGTTCATACCGGTGCCGCCACCCTGAAAAACGCCTGTAATGAGGCCCTGCGCGACTGGGCTGGCAGTTATGAAACAGCCCACTATCTGTTGGGCACGGTGGCCGGACCACACCCTTTCCCCACCATGGTCCGGGAGTTTCAACGGATTATCGGGGCGGAAACCAAGGCGGAATTGCTACGCCGTGAAGGGCGTTTGCCCGATGCGGTGATCGCCTGTGTGGGTGGTGGTTCTAATGCCATGGGGATGTTCGCCGACTTTGTCGAAGAGAAAGGGGTTCAGCTTATCGGTGTCGAGCCTGCCGGTTTGGGCATTGAAAGTGGCCAGCATGGCGCGCCCCTGATGCATGGTCGTACCGGGATCTATTTTGGCATGAAAGCGCCCCTGATGCAGAGCGATGAAGGCCAGATAGAGGAGTCCTACTCTTTTGCTGCGGGTCTGGATTTCCCCTCCATTGGGCCGGAGCACGCTTACCTGCACAGTATTGGCCGGGCCAGCTATCCCTCCATTACCGATGAAGAAGCCCTGTCTGCTTTCCGTGAGTTATCGCGCCATGAGGGGATTATTCCTGCCCTGGAGTCCTCCCACGCCCTGGCCCATGCACTGAAAATGATTAAAGCGGAGCCGGACAAAGAGCAGATCCTGGTGGTTAATCTGTCCGGTCGTGGTGACAAGGATATATTTACCGTACACGATATCTTACAAGCCAGAGGAGAGATTTAACATGGATCGCTATCAACACTGTTTCCAGCAATTGCAGCAGAAAAATGAGGGTGCGTTTGTCCCCTTTGTCACCCTGTGCGATCCGAATCCGCAATTATCACATCAGGTGATAGAGGCACTGATCGCGGGCGGAGCCGATGCTCTGGAGCTGGGTATGCCTTTTTCTGACCCTCTGGCGGATGGTCCCACCATTCAGAGCGCCAATCAGCGCGCTCTGGAAGCCGGTGCCACCAGTACGGATTGCTTTACTCTACTACAGCAGATTCGTGACAAGCATCCGACGATCCCCATGGGTTTGCTGGTCTATGCCAATTTGGTCTTTAATCAGGGTATTGAGCAGTTCTATGCCCGCTGCGCCGCCGCAGGTGTCGATTCGGTTCTGGTGGCGGATGTGCCGCTGGATGAAGCGCAACCTTTCCGCGATGCTGCGCTAAAACACAATATCGCGCCGATCTTTATCTGTCCGCCCAATGGCACGCCGGAGTTAATTGCCCAGATAGCAGAGTCGGGACGCGGCTATACCTATCTGTTATCCCGTGCCGGTGTCACCGGTGCTGAAAACCGCGCCAGCGTCTCCCTGCACCAGCAGGTAGAGCAGCTTAAACAGCATAATGCGCCACCGGCGATTCAGGGGTTTGGTATCTCTGAGCCGCAGCAGGTGCGCCAGGTGCTGCTGGCTGGCGCTACCGGGGCGATTTCCGGCTCTGCGGTGGTTAAACTGATAGAGAAACATCTGAATGAACCGCAACAGATGTTGCAGGCATTGACGGAGTTTACCAGGGAGATGAAGGCGGCGACGCGTAATTTACAATAAGGCTATTCAGAGAGGAAAACTCCTTCCCCGCAGGGAAGGAGTGATAAGCAAGGGTTGCTTAGAAGGTGTAACCAACACCGAACATAAAGACCACAGGGTCGATACGTGTGTCGATACTGTAGCGATTACCTGCACCATCTTTAAACTTGGCAGTACTATCAATATCAATCCACCAAACAGAGGCGTTAATCAGCCAATCATCGGTCAGTTTGTAATCGAGACCTGCTTGTACTGCTACCCCCCAAGAGTCATCTAACTCAAGATCATGCAATTTTAATTCAGGATCGTTTTTCACGTTATTGTTAAATGAAGCATCAAAGAAGTTGGTATAGTTAACACCTACCCCTAAATAAGGGAAAAGAGACTTGTTAGGTGTATCAAAATACCACTGAGCCATCAGTGTCGGAGGCAATTGCTTAACAGTAGCAATTGAACCTATACCTTCTGCACTACTTAAACCGATTTTGTGATTAAATGGAGTAGCTGCCAACAACTCAACCCCAAAGTTATCAGTAACCATATAGCCGAAAGTCAAACCCAACTGTGTGTTGTTATTGACGGTCAGCTCACCACCCAACACCTTATCTGAGCTCTCATTCGGTCTTACAGTTGCCGTACCACCACGAACGATAAAGTCACCAGCTTTATGCGCGCTGGCAAACGAGGGGGCCATTACAGCGGCGATTAAACAAGCGAGAGAAAGTTTTTTCATCATCTGTTCCTTTATTTAGGAGTAAATCTATGTATTAAACTATGTATTAACCCAAGCAATATACTTGTTTATACTACAATTTTGTCTTACCAAGATCACATCTTCAGAACATGGGTATTTTAAGCGGCTTAAAATTACATAATTTTACATTAATAAGCAAGCTTCACCTGTACTAATTTAGATCCATGTCAATTTTAGACCACGAAGACTTTTTCTGGTAACAATCAAGCTGGCATGGCAACATAGCCGTGATTTACCTCTCTGAATTTATCGTACCAAGGAGTTTGCATGTCTATCACGGCTCGCACGATTTACCGTGACAGTTTTAACTTTTTGCGCAATCACCTGACCAGCCTGATGCTGCTGTCGCTGTTGGTTGCTCTGATCGCTGTCATTCTCAGCCGGGCACTATTGCCTGATCTCTCCCCTTTAGGGGCTGACAGCCTGCAGGCATTGTTGCGCAATTTTATGGAGGATCAGCAACTACTGCTGAATCTGTTCCAGAACCAGGCCCACTTTATACTATTTGCTAAGGCGATTATGGTCACCGCCATTGTCCAGATGATCGCTTATGCGCTGTTGATCGCCAGTGTGATTAGCCTGTTAATGATGGTCTCTGAGGGCCGTCGGGTCAGTGCACTGCAAGCCCTTGGCGCCTCTGCCAGCAGCTTACCCCGGTTGTTACTGCTGATGCTGGTCTGTTTCGCTATTCTGTTTGCCTTCAGCATCGTGGTGGAGCGCCTGCCCCCCGCGCTCAGCATGATACTGATGCCACTTCTGCTGTTCTTTCTCTGTTTTACGCTCTGTCTGTCACCGGTAGTGCTACTGGTGGATAAGACGGGGGTGTTCAGTGCGATCAAACAGAGTTATCAGATCACCATGAAAAATCCTCTGCTGGTCCTGCCGGTGCAGTTGATCTGGGTGGCGCTCTATTTTTCCTTAAGTATGCTGGCCAATATTCTATTTTCGGCCCTGCAAAACAGTGAAATGAGCTCGATCATTATCTACACCCTGGCTGATATATTGCTGGCCTGGGTGATGATCTATCTGTTCCGTCTCTATATGTTAATGCGGCCGCAAGCGCAGAAGCTGGTGTAAGTCGCTGTGTGGAATAGCGCACTACTTTAGCCGGGTTGGGGTGAGGTATAGGGGTTCTCAGACCCGCCGTGAACCCATCCCTGGGGGCTCGAAGCGCAGCATCCATGCTGCTTACGGTCTGATAACCCCTATACCTCACCCCTTTAGCGCTGCAGGAAAGGTTGTTTAGTCTGCTGCAAACAACTCCGGTCCGATATCGTGCTCCTCCTGCATATCATCCTCCGGGGCGGTTTGCTGCATACTCTGCACACTCTGAATCAGGCGCAGGGCCAGATAGAGATCCGAAACCAGAATTAACTCTTCCTCGGGATGGGTGCTGTAACTCTCCTTAAACCAGCGAGTCAGTTCCGTTCGACGACCGGCCAGTACCAGACGGATTTTGCGGGTGCTGAGATCTCTTCTCAATTCATCAATGGCCGTCAATACACTGATATCGGCGTGGGTGAAGCTGGCAACAGCGTCGATTACCACCCAGTCGGGCTCAATCGGCATGCTGTCGATCAGGTGCAAAATACGTCTCTTAAAGTAGGCCACATTAAAGTAGGTGAGCGGAGAGTTAAAACGATACATCATCACCCCCTCTACCGGTGCGATACTATCGCTATTGCCCAGGGAGTGAATGCGTCCCTCTTCGTTGACTCCCAGCAGTTGCTCTGTGGGGCGAAAAACAGTACGCAAAAATTGCAGCAATCCTACCAGTACCGCCAGACCAATGCCCGGCAAAACCCCCACCAGTAACACGCTGACAAATGTGATCAACGCCAGAATAAAGGCTTCTTTATTGCGTTTGCGCAGTTGCCACAGCCCTTTGAGATCCAGCAGGCTCCAGGCGGCGTAGATCAGTACTACCCCCAGAGAAGTCAAAGGGATATAGCGCATGGGTCCGGTAAGAAACAGCAGAACCACTGCGATCACCAGCGCAGCGATAATGGAAACCAGTTGGCTTTTACCGCCATTAGCATCATTCACTGCGGTGCGTGAATCCGCACCACTGATGGCAAACCCCTGAGACAAGGCGGAAACCACATTGACGATACCTAACGCCCGCAGTTCTGAGTCGCTATTGATCTCATAGCCATTTTTAGCCGCAAAGCTGCGCGCCGTTAGCATCATACTGACAAAGCTTACCAAGGCGAGGTTGAGGGCCGGGATCACCACATCACGCAGCAAGCTGGGTTGAAAGTGTGACCAGTGGATGATGGGCAGACCGCTACTCTCTCCACCCACCAGTTGCACCCCCTGCTGTGCCAGATCCAGAAACCAGCAGAGGGATGTCGCCAATACGATAGCGATCAGAGGAGATGGCCAGCCCGGTCTTAAACGCTTAATCAGCCACATTAATATGGCGGTAAATAGCGCCACTGCCAGTGTCACAGGTTGGCTGCTCAGGATATTTTGCGGCAAGTTAATGATACGTTCGATTAACTGGCTAGCGGGGGTAGTAAAACCGGCGACCTTCGCCACCTGATCCACCATAATGGTCACCGCAACCCCATTGAGCAGGCCATTGAGAATAGGTCGCGACAGCAGTTCGGCAATGGCACCCAGACGAAAACGGCTGGCGAGCAGGCACCAGGTACCGGTCATCAGGGTCATCATAATGGTCAGTTGCCAGTGGATATTGGCATCCCCCATGGCTAAGGGGGCGACAACAGCGGCGATCACCGCGCAGGTGGCTGCATCCGGGCCGACGATAAGCTGCCTGGATGAGCCAAACAGCGCATAAGCGATCATCGGTAAAATACAGGAGTACAGCCCGACAATAGCACTGACCCCCGCCAGCTCGGCATAAGCAATCGCTACGGGTAGAGCCACTGCCGCCACGGAAAGGCCTGCTCTCACATCGGATGAAAGCCATTGCTTATTGTATTCAAGCAAATTAGCCAGCCCTTATACGTAGGATCTTTAGGATCAACCAACTGATAACGATAGAAAAAATGACGTATTTTTAGAAAAAAGAGTGGAAAGTGTGCTGTGATCATGATCAAATGATCATTCGCCAACACAAC
>JBOFSC010000117.1:0-3083 GCA_051651345.1 Enterobacteriaceae bacterium | reverse complement strand
GGCCACGGTGACCACGGCGGAGTCCCTGGGAAGTTGGAACGAGCTCAGCCTGGTACAACAGGCGATGGTGGATGTTGGCGTGATCCAGTCCGGTTATAATGACCCCGCTGCCGCCCTGATCCTTACCGACCTGCTGCAGAAAAAACCCAACCCTGAGCGGGCAGATATTGATGATGCCCTCTCTGGTCTCTTCAGTCGCGATGCCGGTTATCAGCAGTTCTATGATGCGGTTAAACTGGCCCAGGCACGTCAGCACGATGCCAGCTATCAACTGGCGAATATGCCCTCTTTCCGCGATGATCTGGTGCATGTGGGTAAAAATTGCCCGAAACTGGATGCCGCCAAAATGGTGCAGGCCAAGCCCTGCTACGTGGAAGACCGCATCCCGGATAATGCGCTGGTGATTAAGATGCTGCGCAGCCCCCATGCCCATGCATTGATCACCCATTTAGATGTCAGCCGTGCCGAAGCACTGCCCGGTGTGGTAAAGGTGATCACCCACCGCAACTGTCCTGATGTCTACTACACCCCTGGCGGGCAAACCGCACCAGAACCCTCACCGCTGGATCGGCGGATGTTCGGCCTTAAGATGCGCCATGTGGGCGATCGGGTCGCCGCCGTGGTGGCAGAGTCAGAAGAGATTGCGCTGGCAGCGCTGCAATTGATCGAAGTACGTTTTCAGGTGCTACCGGCCGTGCTCTCCATCGATGAAGCCATGGCAGCCGATGCGCCGATCATTCACGATGAAAAAATCGAATATGTCAATGGTGCCCCGGAGGATCTGGCGCAACAAAACAGCAATGCCGCCGAGCGCAACGAGAAATTGATCCTCAATTTCCCTATCGGTGCCAAACCCCATCAGAATATCGCGGCCAGTGTCCATGGACGTATCGGCGATGTGGAGAAGGGCTTTGCGGCGGCAGATGTGGTGCTGGAGCGTACCTATCACTCTAAACAGGTGCAGCAGTGTCCGGTGGAGCCCCATATCTGTTACAGCTATATGGATGGCGATCGCGTGGTTCTGCATGCCTCCACCCAGGTGCCCTGGCACGTACGTCGTCAGGTGGCCCGTATCCTTGGCCTTAAGCAGAACAAGGTGCATGTGATCAAGGAGCGTGTCGGTGGCGGATTTGGTTCCAAGCAGGATATCCTGCTGGAAGAAGTGTGCGCCTTCGCCACTTACAGCACCGGTCGTCCGGTGACTTTCCGTTATACACGGGAAGAGGAGTTTATCAGTTGTAGTACCCGCCATGTGGCGAAAGTCAAAGTCAAAGTGGGTGCCACCAAAGACGGGAAAATCACGGCCATCGATATGGATTTCCGTGCCAATACCGGCCCTTATGGTAACCACTCCCTGACGGTACCCAGTAATGGTCCGGCGCTGTCACTGCCGCTCTATCCCTGTGATAATGTTAACTTTCAGGTGATTACCTACTACAGTAATATCGTGCCCACCGGTGCCTATCAGGGCTATGGTGCCCCTAAAGGCAACTTTGCCATGACCATGGTACTGGCAGAGCTGGCGGAGAAACTGAATCTGGATCTGCTGGATCTGATCGAGAAAAACCGCGTGGTCGAAGGCCAGGAGTTGAAGATCCTGGGGGCCATTGGTGAAGGTAAGATGCCCACTTCTGTGCCGACAGCAGCCAGTTGCGCCCTTGAGCCTATTTTACGCAAAGGCCGCGAACTGATCGCCTGGGATTCTGCCAAACCCCATCAGGGCGACTGGAAAGTGGGCCGGGGTGTTGCCATCATTATGCAAAAATCGGGGATTCCGGATATTGATCAGGCTAACTGTATGATCAAGCTGGAGTCAGATGGCACCTTTATCGTGCACTCTGGCGGTGCCGATCTGGGCACAGGTCTCGACACAGTAGTGGCGAAACTGGCGGCGGAAGTCTTGTGTTGTGCGCTGGATGATGTCCATGTGATCTCCGGTGATACGGACCATACCCTGTTCGACAAGGGGGCTTATGCCTCTTCCGGCACCTGTTTTTCCGGTAATGCGGCCAAGCGAGCTGCCGAAGCCCTGCGCGACAAGATGATTCACCATGCCGCCAATATGCTCGGTGAGTCCGAGGCCAATATCCAGATGCTGGCTCCCGGTATTTTAAAGGGCAGCAAAGGGGAAGTGACCTATCAGCAACTGGCGCAGAAGGCAGAAAGTGGTACCGGTTTCGGCACCCTGGTAGCAACAGGCAGTTATATCACCGCTGACTTTGCTTTCCCTTACGGGGCCAACTTTGCCGAAGTGGCAGTTAACGTCCGCACCGGAGAGATCCGTCTGGATAAGTTCTACGCCTTGCTGGATTGCGGCACACCGGTTAACCCCGAGCTGGCGCTGGGGCAGATTTATGGTGCCTCCATGCGCGCCATCGGCCACAGTATGCAGGAAGAGGTGCGCTATGATCAAAACGGCGTGCCCCTGACCCGGGATCTGAAAGCCTATGGTGCCCCCATGATTGGCGACTTACCCACGGATTTCCGTGCACTGCTGATACCCAGCGATGATCAGGTGGGGCCTTATGGGGCCAAATCCATCTCTGAAATTGCGGTTAACGGTGCTGCGCCGGCGATTGCCACCGCGATACATGATGCCTGTGGTGTCTGGTTACGCGAATGGCATTTCACGGCGGAGAAAGTGTTGACGGAATTAAATAAGATCTCTCGTTAAGCAATACCCGCCCTCCTCTGGCAGGGGGAGGGCTATAATAATAACAAGGGGAAATGGAAAGTTATTTTCCATTTCATTTGATGCCAGCTAAAAGGAAACGTAACCATTAATTAAAATTAATCTGTTTTGTTGGATTAATTTAATTAATAAGCAAAGCAAATAATAACATAAATGTCATTCCCATGGGTTATAACAATTTTATATATTATATGTTGAAAGAATAAGTCCTTTCAGGGTGTTGTGTACCCTGAATTCAGCTCCCAGTAATAAGACATATGTAGGTACTTAAGCTCATAACACATTGATGTACCTTTAATTCATTACAGGGTAAATACTAAGACCTAACGATAGCAACATACTTTTCTGATCTCGCCTGGGATGAGCTCGTTGACCATGAGTCGCAAAAAAA
>JBOFSC010000116.1:0-1380 GCA_051651345.1 Enterobacteriaceae bacterium | reverse complement strand
TTTTTTGCGACTCATGGTCAACGAGCTCATCCCAGGCGAGATCAGAAAAGTATGTTGCTATCGTTAGGTCTTAGTATTTACCCTGTAATGAATTAAAGGTACATCAATGTGTTATGAGCTTAAGTACCTACATATGAGGCATTAATAGATGAGCTTGAAGAAAGGGGAATAGATGCAGGTGCTCAGGATGGTTTTAATATCTGGCTTAAGGTACCATCAGAAAAATATGCTATCACGACATTGGCAGCAAGAGGTATTAATGTGATACCTGGCTCTGATTGTGGGGATACTTTCGGACAGAATATCCGGATCACGACGAGTCGTCTAAAAGAAGAGCATATAACCAGAGTTGCTGATGCCATAGCATTAGCTTATGACGACTATTTAGATGATGTATATGAATAATATTAAATCACAAACAAAAGGAATGCGGAAATGTTAAATAAAATACTTTCATTGATATTATTAACAACGGTTCTCTGTCCCATAATAGCATTTTCAAGTCAAACGATACCTGTTCAAACAAAGAGTGATAAATTATATGCTCGTATTCCAGAGGAAATTAAGGCAACAGGCGTGATCGTTGCTGCTTTTGATAGTTTTTTTCCTCCATTTGCTACTGTTGAAAATAAAGTGCTTAAAGGGATGAGTGTCGATCTGGCGCAAGCGCTCAGTGAAATTTTAGGTATTAAAATTGAACAAAATACAGTGACTAATTTCCCCAGTATGCTGTCTGGTGTCCAGGCAGGACGCTATCAGATTGTTTTGGGTCCGATAGGCGACTTTGTGGATCGGCAGGTACAATATGATTTTGTAGATTTTATGAAAGATATGGCCGTTTTTGCTGTTCGTAAGGGGAACCCATTACAGATCAATTCAGTGGAAGATCTCTGTGGTAAGCGTGTTGCCACAACAAAAGGAGGCGCCAGTGAGCAGGTTTTAATTAAGAAATCGAAGAGTTGTACAGACCAGAATAAATCTGCCATTGATATACAAGCTTATCCTGATACAGCCAGTAATCTGTTGGCTGTTCGCTCTAATCGTGCTGATGTTGTGATGGATACGCTGGCATCACTATCCCATTTTGTTCAGCAAGATAAAGATCAGATTCAACTCTCTGGAACAGATAAAGATACCGGGCTGGGTATTTATTACATGGCCTCGGTATTAGCGAAGGATTCACCGCTGACTCCTGTTGTACGCGATGCATACCAGCAACTGTTTGATAACGGGACTTATGCCGCCATCATATGTAGGTACTTAAGCTCATAACACATTGATGTACCTTTAATTCATTACAGGGTAAATACTAAGACCTAACGATAGCAACATACTTTTCTGATCTCGCCTGGGATGAGCTCGTTGACCATGAGTCGCAAA
>JBOFSC010000115.1:0-5034 GCA_051651345.1 Enterobacteriaceae bacterium | reverse complement strand
TGTGGTTGTGTTGGTTGTGTTGGTTGTTTTGGCGAATGATCATGATCACAGCACACTTTCCACTCTTTTTTCTAAAAATACGTCATTTTTTCTATCGTTATCAGTTGGTTGATCCTAAAGATCCTACGTATAATCAATTTTTAACAACGCGTCGTCCATGACTGCAAATCGTGCTCTGAACACTGCCAACAATGCCTTAGGTGTTGCTATGGGCCGTCTGGGTACAGGTAAGCGCGTTAACACCGCGAAGGACGATGCAGCTGGCCTGCAAATCGCCACTCGTCTGGACTCTCAGGTAAGAGGTATGAACGTAGCGCAAAACAACATCGCTAACGCCAACTCCCTGCTGCAGACCACTGAAGGTGCGATGGATGAGTTCACCAATATCCTGCACCGTATGAAAGACCTGGCTACCCAGGCAGCGAACGACACCAACACTGCTGATGACCGTAACGCTATGCAGTCAGAGTTCGATCAGTTAAATACTGAGCTGAAGAACATCATGGATAACACCTCTTTCGGTGGTGAGAAGCTGTTTGGTACCAGCGGTAAAATGCAGGTGAGTGGTGGTCTGAATCTGCAGATCGGTAACAGCTCCGGCGAAGTGATGAAGGTTGATCTGAGGACTAACCTTGAAAGCCTGAATGGAGTCAGCGGTGCGATGGTGACTATCAGTAGTGCTAGCCTGAGCGGTCATACGCAGGCGCAGTCTGCTATGGCTGCCATTGACGCAGGTCTGAAAGCAGCAAGCACCATCCGTTCTGATCTGGGTGCTTTCAGCAACCGTCTGGATCACGTTGCGGCTAACGTCAGCAATATGAAGGATAACACCGAGCTGGCGATGGGTAACATTGTTAATGCGGACTACGCCACTGAAGTCTCCAGTATGACTCGTAACCAGATGTTGTCACAGATGGGTATGGGAATGCTGAAGCAGTCTAACGGCATGTCCGGTATGGTGATGCAGTTACTGTAATCATCAACCCAGGGATTATCTCCCTAACCTGATTGCTAAAGTGAGTTTTCTTGTTTTTTTATTAAAAATAAATTAACAATAAAATCAAACAGATAGTAACATTCTGTTATTAAGCGGGCAAAATCTGCGTTTTGCCCGCTTAATTTTTTTATGGGTTGTGTCGTTGTATCCTGACAGTGGGGTACGCAGATGATGGATATCACCCCATAAAAGAAGGAAAACTCACAACCGATTTAAGCAATCAGGCAAAGTAATCTGCTTACGGCAGGTTATATAAGGAGATATGTAATGGGTTTATCAATTTTTAGTAATGCTGCTTCTATGTCCAGCACAAGGGCATTAAATAATTCCAACAATGCACTGGGTATCGCCATGGGCCGTCTGGGTACCGGCAAACGCATTAACAGCGCCAAAGATGATGCCGCTGGTCTACAAATTGCCACTCGTCTGGACTCTCAGGTCAGGGGAATGGGCGTCGCACAAAGCAATATTTCCAATGGTAGTGCCCTGCTTCAGACCACTGAAGGGGCGATGGAAGAGATGACCAATATTCTGCATCGTATGCGGGATCTGGCTACTCAGGCTTCCAACGATACCAACTCCGCAAAAGACCGTGAGGCAATGACATCAGAATTTGCCCAGTTAAATGCTGAGCTGGGCAATATTATGAAGAATACCTCTTATGGAGGAGAAAAGCTGTTTAGCACGTTTACAGCCAGTGGGTCGACTGTTGCAGCTGACAAAGTTGGAAAAATGCAAACCACAAGTGGCTTGATGCTGCAGATTGGTAACAGTTCTGGTGAAGTAATGTCTGTTAACTTGCAGACACAGTTGGACACGCTGAATGCCTTTGTTGCTACCACTAATGCAAGTGGAGTGGTCACTGTGAGTGGTACAGGTCTTCTGGGCGGTCTACTGAAGTCGGAACTGAGTGATCACGATAAATCCAAACTCACTATGGATAAAGTGGATGAGACACTGGCCGCCGTCAGCAAAATCCGCTCCGAACTCGGTGCCTTTAGCAACCGCCTGGATCACTCCCTGGCGAACGTCACCAATATGAAAGACAACACTGCACTCGCCATGGGCAATATCGTCAACGCCGATTATGCGGTGGAAGTCTCCAGTATGACTCGCAACCAGATGTTAACTCAAATGGGTATGGGAATGCTGAAGCAGTCCAACTCCATGTCTGGTCTGGTGATGCAGTTACTGTAAAAGAAGTCTCGTCAATTCCCTTGCACCGGCGTAAGCTGGTGCAAGTTCCTGTCATCTTCCCGTCAGGTTTTTTCCCTCGCTGTCAGTTTAATTTCCTTCTCAATTGTGCCGCTATTAGCAGAAGATGGCTCAGGGATCTGCATTTCCTGTTCATTAGTGAAAAAGGGGAAGTAATGCTTCCCAATAGCAATTCATCTTACTGTTATTGGGGAATGTAAAACTGGCACATTATTTGCCTGATAATAACTTAAGTGAAGGAGATAATTTATGATTGACCCGTTTAATGGGCTGAGTCCGGCGGAGGTGGCACAAAACTTTGCCCTGATGAACGTATCTGCCATGAAGCAGCAGTGGGAAACCCAAAAGAAAACCGTCTCTGCGCAGCAGGATGGCCTGAAAAGACTGACCACTGCGATCACCGATTTTCGCAACGTGGTGCGCGATCTTAACAAGGTCAACAACGGCGTTCTCAAGACCAAAGCCAGTGTCAGTAAAGAAGGCTATGCCGATATCACCACCGACTCCAGTGCCAGAAAGGGCACCTACAATCTTTTTGTCGAGAGTCTGGCCAGTGCGCATCAGGTGGCCTTCACCGATATGACCGATGACGATGTCAAAAACGCCACTGGCGAGTTGACCCTGAAGATGGGCGACAAAGATATCGTGGTCAATATGGATGATATGGAGAGCCTGGAAGATCTGCAGAAGGCGATCAATGGTCATGAAGATAATCCCGGTATCACCGCCTCCTTAACCCGGATTAATGGCGAGCCTTCACTGCGTATCAGCAGTGACAAGAGCGGTGCCGCCAATGAAATTAAAATTGATTTTGCCGATGCCAATCTGGCCGCAAAAAAGCAGGTCACTATCTCTAAAGCGGCGGATGCCGTGGTGTGGGAAGGCAAGCCTGGCGAAGGTGTTAAACATGTGCGCTCGACCAATACCTTTGATGATTTGATCAAAGGCGTCAAGCTGGAACTGACTCAGGCGCAAAAGATCACCTACGACGCAGATGGCAAAGTCGTTTCCGCCGATGATCCGCTGGTGATCACGGTCGGTACGGACGACAGTGCCACCAAAGAGGAGTTGAACAAGTTTATTGATGGTTACAATAAGCTTAAAGATCAACTTAATGAGTTGACAGCGGTCGGTGGCGGTAGTGATAAGAAAAAACGCGGTGTGTTTGCCGGCGACTCTGCCATCACCGCCCTGGAGCGTCAGTTAAACAGCGCGCTGCGTGGCTCCTACGGTGGTGCGATGCTGTCGCAGCTTGGGATCACGGCAGATAAGCAAGGCAAGTTAACCCTGGACAGTGAAAAGCTGGACAAAGCGATGAAAGAAGATCCGGGTGTGTTAGGCAAGGTATTTAATGGCAACGATGGTTTGCTGAAAAGTATCGATAAAACCGTAGATCGTTATGTCGGCGTCAATGGTTCGCTGAAACAGCGCCAGGATTCACTGGACCGCCGCGACAAGCAACTGGAAGAGAAGAGCAAGACCATCCAGATGCGCTATGACGCCTCCTATAAGCGTTATCTTAATGAGTTTGGTCGTCTGCAACAGGCCATGAGCCAGATGCAAAATAGCATGGGTATATTTTAAGTTATTTAAATAAAAAGGGGAAAGGAGATGTACGGAGATTCTGTTGAGGGGTATGAGCAATACCATCAATCTGAATTAGCAACCCAGGTGGCTGCGGCGACTCCTCATCAGTTGGTATTGATACTGTTTAACGGATTGATGGATGAACTGGTGCGCGTCAAAGGTCATATCGAGGCTAAACGCTATGAGCGTAAAGCGCAGAGTATCAATAAGTGCATTGATATCCTCAATGCCCTGAGCAGCGCACTCGATTATGACAAAGGTGGCGAACTGGCGAAGACCCTGGCGGGTCTGTATGACTTCAGTGTGCATCGTCTGTACGAGGCCAGCAATAAGCTCTCCGTAGAGATGGTACAAGAGGTGGAGCAGGTGCTGGGTAATATTCGTCAGGGCTGGGAAGGGATGGGTAAAGGTGCCGTGCCAGGCAGCGAAGGCCGTTAGAGTTGAGGTTTAATCCATGGCAGGCGTAACACAGAGAGGCGGTCTGAGTACAGTACAGCAGATACAACGTTTATCTCATGGGCTACAACAGGCCGTGGCAGCCAGGGACTGGCTCCGGGTACAACAGGTTGACAAGGCGATTGTGCGCCTGGTCACCCTGATTAAAAGCCGGACCGTTTCACAACAGGAGCAGCAAGCAATGGATCAACTGAAGCAGCAATATCAAAGGAATTATCAGTTTTGTCTTCAGTACCGTTGCCAGTTGCAACAGAAGATGGCGGAGTATAGGCGCAATGGTGAAGGACTACACGCATATGCCTTATTTGCGTTAGATGAATTGGAGTCATAGATGTTAACAACCATGGGCGATTTACTCTTATCTTCCGGGACATTAAGTTCTTCAACGGCAGGCAATGGTGCGCTGTTGCAGGGGCAAGAGGGACAAGAGGGTGGACAGTTCTCTCTCCTGCTACAACAAAGTGCCGCGCGTACAGAGACAGCGGTACCGGGCGAATTAACAGAAAAGGATGGCGATAAAAAGGATAACGATAACAGCCATCCTGCTCTGTTGTCCCTGCTGCTGGGAGAAGAGTCAGCTCTCCCGGCTGCGCATATGCCGCCGGTCACCCTGGTGTCCGCCAACTCCCTGAGTACTGCCGCAGTGGCCCCGGAGAGTGCAGAAACTCAGGACAGGGCCTCTCAGGCTCGGGCTTCTCTGACGGCGAGCGGACAACTGCTCAGCACTTCCCTGCTCAATAGTGCGGGAGAGACGACCGGTATGGCGCTCTCTTCTGTCA
>JBOFSC010000114.1:0-12744 GCA_051651345.1 Enterobacteriaceae bacterium | reverse complement strand
ATAAACACCCTTATACTGCAAGATAAAGGTAATAATAAAATATATATTCTAACTATTTAAATAAGTTTTTTAATAGTATTATAAAAAAAGCATTTAATTATTATCCATTAGTACCACTAACAATTTACCCGTAATAAGGTCATTTTTTCTATCGTTATCAGTTGGTTGATCCTAAAGATCCTACGTATAAACGACTGTTACAAGTAGTATTACACTCTCCGCCTTGAGAAGTGATTGCCCTATGCCGAACACAGGCAGACTCCCTGTATATTTGACCCTGATCACTATTTATTTTCTCCCGAAAAGGGTGATCCTGAGTCAACTAATTATCCAGTATCCGCTAATGCTTTTTTGATACTGTGGTCGAATTCATTTTATATGAAGCACTCAGCGCATTTCAAACAGATAAATAGTGATGTCGACCATAAAATAGATTTAAATAAGTTTTATATTTACAAATAATTTGTAGTTTATTTCTGTAAACTTGTCCAGGATCAATATTTATCGGGGATTGACTTATTAATTTCATTTAAATAAAAACGATTATCATTTTTGTTATTATTTAAATAAACTGCTGCCTGACTTATTTCCAATAATATTGCGATTCACTTTAGCTGCAGAACAGGTGGAGGTGGTACCGGTTATCAGACCGTTTGCCGCAGGACGCGGCAAGCCGAGCCTACAGGGACGTATTTACGGCGAGTCTGAGAACCCACATAGCATCCACTGCTCCAGAGGCAAAGTGAAACACTATCAGAGATAGTCATTTAGTGTAGCTGAGAACCAGCTCAGATAACATACCGCTTACCAGCCTTAGACAGATTAAAAATGGGCTGTGTATTAAATGGCACTCATCGTCATTTCTGTCGATATGACGATCATAATAGTGTCGAACTGCTTGCTGACGTCCAGCAAAGAAAATCCTGGTTTTTTAATCCTCTGTTTTTAATAAATATTCAACAATAAATCAAACTGGCATAGGTTGTGCAGTAGTCTTAACTAATACGTCTTATAAAACAAGCCGTAATGGATACTCACCTTTGGGATCAGAGGAGTTGATATGAATCGCTTTGTGATGGCCGATCCAGAGTGGTGCATCGGATGCAACACTTGCCTGGCGGCCTGCTCGCAAACCCATAAAGCTCAGGGGCTACAACAGCATCCCCGACTGGCGATGACGCGAACCAGCAAGCAGACCGCACCGATATTGTGTCGTCACTGTGATGACGCGCCGTGCCTGCGCGTCTGTCCGGTCAATGCTATTGCCATGCAGGACAAATCGGTGCAGATCAATGAAAGCTTGTGTATCGGTTGCAAACTGTGTGCTCTGGCCTGTCCCTTCGGGGCCATCACTTTTGCCGGTAGTACGCCCCTCAATGCGCCCGCGCAGTATCAATATGATGCTTTACCAGCGCAACTGAGCGACCTTCCCTCTACCCCTGCCGCTATGGACTCCTTACTCAGTTGGGATGCCGGGGTACATAGCGTAGCGGTGAAATGCGATCTGTGCGCATTTTCCCCCGATGGGCCCGCCTGTATTCGGGTCTGTCCCACCGATGCCCTGCATCTGGTGACGGCGGAGGTGCTGGAGAAAAAGATTCAGGAGCGTCGTTTACGCACAGCACTGTCGATCCCGTCGACGCTGTTTGATCCCACTTATCCGGAGCAGGAGGCACACTAAGATGGATGCTTTGCAATGGTTATTGTGGTCGGTGTTGTTGTACTGCGTGGGCGCTATGGTTTCCCTTGTGGTGACAGAGCGCCAGGCGATTGTGCTGGCGGGCGCTTCGGCTATTTTGGCGGGGGCATTCGGTGTGTGCAGCGCCTTACCGGTGCTGGTGAGTGGTGAGGTGGTCACCTTAAGCCTGACGACGCCTTTTGCCTTTGCTGACCTGGTGCTGCGCATGGATAGTCTGGCGGCGCTGATGGTGCTGGTGATTTCTCTGCTGGCGATGCTGTGCGCCCTGTACTCGTTCTCCTATGTGCGTGAGTACCAGGGTCGGGGCGCGGTGGCCATCGGTTTTTTTATGAATCTGTTTATCGCCTCGATGGTGGCCTTGATGGTGATGGACAACGCTTTCTGGTTTTTGGTGTTGTTCGAAATGATGTCGCTGGCCTCCTGGTTTCTGGTGATCGCCGAGCAGGATGAAGAGTCGATTCGCGCCGGATGGCTCTACTTTTTTATTGCCCATCTGGGGTCGGTGCTGATTATGGTGGCCTTCCTCCTGATGTGGCGTCAGAGTGGTTCACTCGATTTTTCCTCATTCCGCCACCTGGCATTATCGCCCAAAATGGCGTCGCTGGTCTTTCTGTTGGCTTTCTTCGGCTTTGGTGCCAAGGCGGGGATGTTGCCCCTACATAGCTGGTTACCCAGAGCCCACCCGGCGGCACCTTCCCACGCCTCAGCCATGATGTCCGGAGTGATGGTCAAAATTGGTATCTTCGGCATTATCAAAGTGGGTATCGATCTGCTGGGGGCGACGCAAGTGTGGTGGGGCATTCTGGTACTGGCTTTCGGCGCTGTATCTGCGGTGCTGGGAGTACTGTACGCACTGGCAGAGCAGGATATCAAGCGCTTGCTGGCATGGTCGACGGTGGAAAACGTCGGCATTATTTTAATGGGCGTCGGTGCCGGAATGACCGGTATTGCGCTGCAGATGCCCGTGCTGGCGGTGGTGGGGCTGTTGGGGGCCCTGATGCATCTGCTCAATCATGCCCTGTTTAAAGGCTTGCTGTTTCTCGGTGCCGGAGCTGTGATCTACCGCGTGCATAATCGCTCCCTGTCCATGATGGGCGGGCTCGGCAAACTGATGCCCTGGACCGCCGGAGCGGTGCTACTGGGCTGTATGGCAATCGCCGCGTTACCTCCCCTCAATGGATTTATCAGCGAGTGGTATACCTACCAGTCTCTGTTTGCCATGGCAAAGGAGGAGGGGATGTTGCTGCGTCTGGCCGGGCCGCTGGCGATAGTGATGCTGGCGATCACCGGTGCTCTGGCGGCGCTCTGTTTTGTGCGGCTATATGGCTTTGGTTTTTGTGGAGCCCCCCGCAGCCCTCAGGCGCAGCAGGCACGAGAGGTGCCCTGGCCCATGTGGCTCTCTCTTTTATTACTGGCCCTGTTGTGTCTGCTGCTGGGGGTGGGTTCGGTGTTGATCGTGCCTTGTCTGGTGAAGGTGGTATGGTCCCTGAGTGCACTGCCTCCGGTGCTGGTGGCGCAGGGCTGGTCGTTGATGCCGGGAAGCAGCCAGCAGGCCATTATTGCGCCTCCGCTGATCTTTATTCTGCTGTTGACTTTACCGCTGCTGCCGGGAATTTTGTGGTGGCGTAAGCGCCATGAACGCGGTCCTTTCCGGCATCAGGGGGATCCCTGGGCGTGCGGCTATCAATGGCAACCGGAGATGACCCTCTCCGCCAGGGGTGCCGTGCAGCCAATACGGGTGATGTTCTCCTGGCTGTATCAGCTACGCACACACCTTGATCCCAGTCCCGTGCTGAACCGCTGTTTGCAACGCACGGTGCAGGGGGCTGGCTGGGTGGAGCCGCTGTGGGATCTCTGGTTGATCCAGCCGCTGGTACGGGGTGTGCAGCGTGCCGGTACGGCGGTACAGCGTTTGCAGAGTGGGGATATGCGCCTCTACTGCCTCTATGTGGTGGCGGCGCTGTTATGTCTGTTACTGTTTGTGGCGTGGTAAGGGGGAGAGATGGAGATACAACAGATTTCCACCGGGATGCTGCTACTGCTGGCCCTGTGTCAGGCGCTGGTACTGCTGGCCCTGACCCCGCTGATGACCGGCATCTCGCGCCAGATTCGCGCCCGCATGCACTCCCGGCACGGGCCGGGGATTTGGCAGGATTATCGCGATCTGTTTAAGTTACTGAAGCGTCAGGAGGTGGGTCCCGCCCAGTCTGGCATCCTGTTCCGTCTGATGCCCTGGGTGTTGCTGAGCAGTACCCTGTTAATTGCTATGGCCCTGCCACTGGTGACGCAAGCTTCACTGTTCGACGGTGGTGGCGATCTGATCCTGCTGCTCTATCTGCTGGCGCTGTTTCGTTTCTTCTTCTCCCTGTCGGGTCTGGACAGCAACAGCCCGTTTGCCGGTATCGGTGCCAGCCGTGAGTTGACCCTGGGAGTGCTGGTGGAGCCGATGCTGATGCTCTCTTTACTGGTGCTGGCGCTGATGGCTGGTTCCACCAGTATCGGCACCATTAGCACGATGCTGGCTCAGGGATGGAGTTCGCCGGTGGCGACGCTGTTAGCCATGCTGGCCTGCGCCTTTGCCACCTTTATTGAGATGGGCAAAATTCCCTTCGATTTGGCCGAGGCGGAGCAAGAGCTGCAGGAGGGGCCGCTGACGGAGTATTCCGGTGCCGGGCTGGCTCTGGTGAAGTGGGGGGTTGCTATGAAGCAGATGGTGGTGGCCTCCCTGTTTCTGGCGCTGTTTTTGCCTTTTGGCAGTGCGACGCAGTTGACGCCATGGGCACTGCTGCTGGCTGCGGGGATCATGATAGTGAAACTGGTGCTGCTGTTTGCCGTGGCCTCTGTGGTGGAAAACGGACTGGCACGGGGGCGGTTTCTGATGACCCATCATCTCACCTGGCTGGGATTTAGTGTCTCGGCGCTGGCCTATATTCTCTGGTTAACCGGTCTGTAAGGAGCCACGGCCCATGATGCAATCTCTTGCTCTGATTACGCTGTTACTGCCTTTTGCCGGTGCGCTGCTGGTGGCCTGTGCGCCCCGAGCGGTGGCCCGCTGGCTCGCGGTGCTGTTGGCCCTGCTGACGACCCTGGCGGTGCTGGGACTGTGTCAGCTTTTTGTGCTGCAGGGATGGAGTGCCAGCAGTGTAACCCTGCTGCAGTATGGTTCCGTCGCCCTGTTTGGCTTCACCTTTGATCGCGTCAGTACCCTGATCGCTTTTGCCGTGGTGTTTCTCGGTTTGCTGGTGTGTCTCTACTCCACTGGTTATCTGACGCAGGGAAATCGCGAGCACCCCGATGAGGGGGGCAATCGTTACTACGCTATTCTGCTGGTGTTTATCGGCGCCATGGCGGGTTTGGTGCTCTCTTCGACGATTTTAGGTCAGTTGCTATTTTTCGAGATCACCGGCGGCTGCTCCTGGGCGCTGATCAGCTATTATCAGTCCCCTAAATCTCAGAAGGCCGCCCTTAAAGCGCTGCTGATGACCCATGTGGCCTCTCTGGGTCTCTATCTGGCGGCGGCTACCCTTTATATTAATACCGGCACTTTTGCCCTGAGCGCCCTGAGTCAGTTGCAGGGCGGAGCCAGCTATATTGTGTATGGTGGAATTCTGTTTGCCGCCTGGGGTAAATCTGCCCAGTTGCCCCTGCAGGCGTGGTTGCCGGAGGCAATGGAAGCCCCTACGCCGATCAGCGCCTATTTGCATGCGGCCTCCATGGTGAAAGTGGGAGTCTATATCTTTGCCCGCGCCATTCTTGATGGCGGCAATGTGCCTCACTTGATCGGTTGGGTGGGGGTTGGGATGGCAGTAGTGACCATGGTCTACGGCTTTCTGATGTATCTGCCCCAGAAGGATATGAAGCGCTTGCTGGCCTGGTCTACCATCACTCAGCTTGCCTATATATTTCTGGCGCTGTCGCTGTCGGTATTCGGCTCCCGGGAAGCCTTTGTTGGGGGCATCGCCTATATTTTTAACCACGCTTTTGCCAAGAGTTTGTTCTTCCTGGTGGCAGGGGCCCTGAGCTATAGCTGTGGTACGCGCCTGTTACCGCAACTGCGTGGGGTGTTACATAAGCTGCCGCTACTGGGTATTGGGTTTTGTGTGGCGGCGCTGGCGATCAGTGGTGTGCCGCCGTTCAACGGTTTTTTCAGTAAGTTTCCCATTTTTGCGGCGGGCTTCCAGCTCTCCAGTCACTATTGGATTTTGCTGCCGCTGATGGCCCTGGTGCTGCTGGAGTCGGTGGGCAGTTTCGCCTGGTTTATTTACTGGTTCGGCCGAGTGGTGCCAGGCCAGCCGAGTGAGCAGGTGCAGGAGGCCGCGCCGGTGCCGGTCACGATGCGCCTGGTCCTGATAATATTGATCGTGATGTCGCTGTGTTCCAGTGTCATCGCCGCCGCCTGGCTTGGATAGGAGAGTCACCCATGAGTGGAGTCTTGATCGTCAATAATCTTGCGGGGTTGATGATGTTTACCTCGCTGCTGGTGATCACCGCCAGACGCTATTCTCTCTCCTGCTGGCTCTATGCCCTGCAATCCCTGGTGCTGGTCTCTATTTTCTTCGCCTTGTCGCGCCTGTTGCAGGCGGAGCAACTGCTGTTGTGGTCGTTAGGGGCGCTGTTCACCAAAGTGCTTCTGACGCCGCTGATCCTTGGTTATTTCTGTCGCAAAATGGCTCCACCATCGCAGCACTCTCCTCTGTTTAGCCCTGCGCTGTTGGTCCTCTCTGCCGGGGTGATCGTGCTGTTGTGCTGGTTTGTGGTAAAGCCGGTACAACTGCCGATGGTGGCGCAGCTGAAACCGGCACTGGCCGTGGCCCTGGGGCACTTTCTGTTGGGGCTGCTCTGTATCATTACCCAGCGCAATATTCTGCGTCAGGTGTTTGGCTACTGTTTGATGGAGAATGGCTCCCATTTGACTCTGGCGTTACTGGCCTGGCGGGCACCGGAACTGGTGGAGATCGGTATCGCTACTGATGCGGTTTTTGCGGTGATGATCATGGCGCTGCTGGCAAGAAAAATCTGGCGCACCATCGGTACTCTCGATGTGGATCAACTGACGGCGCTGAAGGGATAATATGATGAGTGATACTGCGATTCTGTTTGCTCTGTTGCTGATACCCCTGTCGGTATCGCTGCTGATTTTTGCCTGTCACTGTCTGCCGGTGATACCGCGCCACCTGGTGACCGGCCTGCACCTTTTGGGTATCAGTGTCCTGTTACTGCTGGCGCTCTGGGTGGTACAGCGTATCCTGCAGGTGGATGAGCTGTTTGCAGCCCACAACTGGCTGCATATGGACAGTCTGAGCGCTTTGTTTCTGGCGATACTGGCGCTGGTGGGTTTTTTAACCGGGATCTACTCCATCGGTTATATGCGCCATGATGTGCAAAGTGGCGAGATATCCCTGCGCACACTGTGCAGTTACTACGGTTTTTTCCACCTGTTTCTGTTTACCATGCTGCTGGTGGTGACCAGCAATAATCTGATCGTCATGTGGGTCGCTGTCGAAGCCACTACGTTAAGCTCGGCATTTTTGGTGGGGATTTACGGGCAGCGCTCCTCTCTGGAGGCGGCCTGGAAATATATTATTATCTGTAGTGTCGGGGTGGCTTTTGGTCTGTTTGGCACCATTCTGGTCTATGCCAACGCCGCCAGTTTTATGGCCGAGCCGGATAATGCCATTTTCTGGACTGCCGTTCTGCGTGAGGCGGCACAACTGGACCCGACCCTGATGCATCTGGCCTTTGTATTTGTGGTGATCGGCTTTGGCACCAAGGCGGGCCTGTTCCCGATGCATGCCTGGTTGCCGGATGCCCACAGCGAGGCGCCCAGCCCTGTCAGTGCCCTGTTATCGGCGGTGCTGCTTAACTGTGCCATGCTGGTGATTATCCGTTATTACATCATTATCAGCCATGCGATTGGCACGACCTTTCCGGCCACCCTGTTACTGACATTTGGTCTGCTCTCGGTGGCGGTGGCCGCGCTGTTTATTCTGGTGCAGCAGGATATCAAGCGCCTGTTGGCGTACTCCAGTGTGGAGAATATGGGATTGATCGCGGTGGCGTTGGGTTTAGGTGGGCCGCTCGGGGTGCTGGCGGCTCTGTTACATACTCTGAATCACAGCCTGGCGAAAACACTGCTGTTCTGTGGCGCGGGTAATGTCCTGCTGAAATATGGCAGCCGGGATCTGGATGTGGTCAAAGGGATGTTGCGTCTGATGCCGTTAAGTGCGCTATTGCTGGCCGGGGGAGCGCTGGGGCTGGCAGGTATGCCGCCATTTAACGTTTTTCTCAGCGAATTTATGACGGTGGTGGCGGGTTTGTCCCAGGGCAGGCTGTGGCTGACGATTCTGTTACTGCTGCTATTAACACTGGTGCTGGCCGGGCTGGTGCGTATGGTGGCCCGGGTGCTGTTTGGCCCCGCCCCCGAGGCGCTTAGCCGGGGTGAACTGGGCTGGCTGACCACCACGCCGATGGCACTGTTGCTGCTGGCGATGCTGGTGATGGGCACCCATATTCCGCAACCGGTCAGCCGCTTGCTGGAAAATGCCGCAGCGGTTGTTTTGTCGGTTTCGCCAGAAGAGGAGCTGCGTTTTCACTGGCCCTGGGCGGTAGCAAATCAATCGGATGAGATACAGCATTCAGGACAGGTTCAGGAGAGAGCAAGGTGAGTGAGTTACACAATGGCAATAATGAGATCTATGGTGAGCCCCGTGGTAAGGCTTATCTGGATGCAGTACGAGAGAAGTTTCCTTCTGCGGTGCTGGATGAGGAGCGGCAGACGGCGACTCAGGTGACTATCACTGTGGTCACCGGCAGATTAGCGGAGATAGTGGCATTTCTTTACTATCAACAGGGGGGCTGGTTGCCGGTGCTGTTTGGTAACGATGAACGGACGTTAAACGGCCACTATGCAGTCTATTATGCTCTCTCCATGGAGCGGGATGAGAAGTGTTGGCTGGTGGTGAAAGCGCTGGTAGACCCCAAAACCCTGGAGTTTCCCTCAGTCACCCCAAAAGTCCCGGCGGCGGTGTGGGGCGAGCGGGAAATTCGCGATATGTTTGGTCTGATCCCGGTGGGTTTGCCGGATGAGCGACGTCTGGTGTTGCCCGATGACTGGCCGGAGGAGTTGCATCCCCTGCGCAAAGATGCGATGGATTATCGCCTGCGCCCGGAGCCCACCACGGAGACAGAAACCTACCGTTTTATTAATGACGGCGATAAAGAGGCCCATATTGTGCCGGTAGGGCCAATGCATATCACCTCCGATGAACCGGGCCACTTTCGTCTGTTTGTCGATGGCGAGCAGATTATCGATGCGGATTACCGCATGTTCTATGTGCACCGGGGCATGGAGAAGCTGGCGGAAACGCGCATGGGATACCATGAAGTGACCTTTCTGGCGGATCGGGTCTGTGGAATCTGCGGTTTTGCCCACAGTGTGGCTTATGCCTCTTCGGTGGAGAATGCCCTGAAGATTGAAGTCCCGCAGCGGGCCCATGCCATCCGCTCTGTCCTGCTGGAGGTGGAGCGGCTGCACAGCCATCTGCTCAATGTGGGCCTGTCGTGTCACTTCGTCGGTTTCGATACCGGCTTTATGCAATTTTTCCGGGTACGGGAAAAGGCCATGACCATGGCAGAGCTGTTAACCGGAGCGCGTAAAACCTACGGCCTGAATCTGATTGGTGGGGTGCGTCGGGATATTCTGAAACAGCAACGGCTGCAGACCCTGCGCCTGATTCAGGAGATGCGCACTGAAGTGGCGCAACTGGTGGAGGTGCTGCTGTCCACGCCCAATATGGAGCAGCGTACGGTGGGGATCGGTTTGCTGGATCAGCAGGTGGCGCGTGATTACAGCCCTGTGGGACCGCTGATTCGCGGTAGTGGTTTTCATCGTGATATGCGTTTTGATCACCCCTATGCCAACTATGCCCATTTGCCGAAAACCCTGTTCAGTTTTGAAGGGGGAGATGTCTTTTCCCGTCTGATGGTGCGCATTAAGGAGACCTTCGATTCCATGGCGACGCTGGAGTATGCTCTGGATAATCTGCCGGATACGCCCCTGTTGACCGAAGGGTTTACTTATCAGCCACACCGCTTTGCCCTGGGCTATGTGGAAGCCCCCAGGGGAGAGGATGTGCACTGGAGTATGCTGGGGGATAATCAGAAGCTATTTCGCTGGCGTTGCCGTGCACCTACCTATGCCAACTGGCCGGTGTTACGCTATATGTTACGCGGCAATACGGTGTCAGATGCCCCGTTGATTATCGGCAGTATCGACCCCTGTTACTCCTGTACCGATCGGGTCACCTTAATAGATGTGCGCAAACGTAAGGCTAAGACCGTGCCGTATAAAGAGATTGAACGTTATGGTATTGAACGTCGCCATTCGCCGCTGAAGGAGTGAACGATGCTGAAACTGTTTAAGACCATTTTTCAGGTGGGTGATGCCACGGTGAAATATCCGTTCCAGCCCCTGGAGGTCTGTCCGGGTTTTCGTGGTAAACCGGAGCTGCAACCGGAGCAGTGTATTGCCTGTGCCGCCTGTACCATGGTGTGCCCGGCCAATGCCCTGACCATGGAGACTTGTGCCGATAGCGGGGAGCGCATCTGGCAACTCTATTTGGGCCGCTGTATCTATTGTGGTCGCTGTGAAGAGGTGTGCCCCACCCGAGCGATTACCCTGAGTGGACAGTTTGAGCTGGCGGTGAGCTATAAAGAGGATCTCTATACCCGGGCCCACTTTTATCTGCAGCGCTGTGAGCAGTGTCAGAAACCCTTCAGTACACAAAAGTCGGTGCAGTTTGCTATGGATATGCTGGCTCAGTCCGGTCTGCCCGAGCAGGCAGTGGAGGGGATGCGCAGCCAGTTTAGTACCTGTCCGGCCTGTAAGCGTAAACGCGATCTCAGCCACAGTGACCAGCGCACGGTCAATTATCAGTTGAAGGGCACAGGGGGATGAGTATGAGGGAGAACAAGGTGAATCACCATACCAGTCAGCCTCTGGTGCTGGAGCAACAGGCGGCGAAGCTGAAACAGACGCTGCTGAAGGATATTAAGCGCTCCGCCTATGTTTATCGCGTGGATTGTGGCGGTTGTAACGGTTGTGAAATCGAGATTTTTGCCGCCATCACGCCGCTGTTTGATGCAGAGCGTTTTGGTATCAAAGTGGTGGCTTCGCCCCGCCATGCGGATATTTTGCTCTATACCGGTGCGGTGACCCTGGCGATGCGGACACCCGCTTTGCGGGCCTATGAGTCGGCGCCCGATCCTAAAATCTGTATCTCTTTCGGTGCCTGTGGCGTCGGTGGCGGTATTTTCCATGATCTCTACTGTGTCTGGGGCGGCAGCGATACCATCGTTCCGGTGGATGTGTGGATCCCCGGCTGTCCGCCGACACCGGCGGCGACCATCTACGGTTTTGCCCTGGCCCTGGGATTATTGGATCAGAAACTGAAAGGGGTTGATCATCAGCAACAACAGGATGAAAGAGCGGTGCCACCTCTGGTGCAGGTGCCTCTGGCGTTGCGGGTGAGTGTGGAGAGTGAGGCACGGCGTCTGGCGGGGTACTGGCAGGGAAGGACAATTAGCGATCAGATGTTTGCCTGTCTGGGGGAGCAGCCGCTGTCCCAGGGATTACAGCAGGTACAGGCGTGGCTGCAACAGGAAAATGATCCCCGCTTAACGGAAATTGTGCAGCAGTTATTGGAGCGGGTAAAAGGGAGCTGGCAGCAATGAGGGGTGAAGAGAAGGTGATTTTCTGGTCATTACGACAAAAGTTTCTTGATAAGAGCATCGATGTACCCGAGCAGAATCGTCAGGTGCTCTACTATTCGTTAGCCATTGGGCATCATGTGGGGGTGATCGATTGTCTTAATACGGAGTTGATCTGCCCGCTGGCGCAGTATCAGGCGTGGCTGGAGTTGTTGCCAGCGGGCGAGGCCAGGCGCAAGATGCAGGGGGTATTAACCTTCGGTGAGATCACCATCGATTCCACACACACTTCTTTGCTGGGGGCCGCATTAGCCCCTCTGTGTGATAAAGACGCCAGTGACAGAGCATCACCGCCCTGGGACGAATGGAGCCGCACGTTAATGCAGTTATTACAGGCCATTGTCAGTGAACCCGCGCTCTATCTGATTGTGAAGCGGCAACCGGTAATTTGAGTAGAAACGCGGCAATAGCCAGCAGGTCCGCACAACCTCCGGGGCTGATATTACGCAACACAAACTCTTCCTGCATCCGCAAAGTAAAGTGTCGCCCTGCCGAGGTTAACACCCCGCCCAAAGCCAGCGCCTGTTGTGCCATGCTCTGGACATAGAGCAAACCTTGCATATCCGCACGCCACAGGACATTGGTATCACGGGTGCGCGCCATCAGATAGAGCAGGGTTTGCGGCAAGGCCAGCGCCGGTGAGTGTGTCTGGCTGACCCGACGCAGAATCTGCAGGGCCGCCAGGGCAGAAGGAAAACCCGCTTCGGCCTCACCACGGATACCCGCTTCGCCATAGCGTAAAAAAAGCTGTTCGCCAGCGGTCAAAGGGCGAACGGGCAACGTCTGCTTTAACGGCCACAGGGTTTCTGCCACCAGGCCGGGGACAAAGAGAGCGGCCGCACGGGCCACGCCTGCAGGTTGCGGCGGGGTTGCCTGTAATCTGACCAGGCGTGCATAGGCGGCTGTCAGCAGTCCCAGGGCAAAGATCAGGCCCTTATGGGTGTTGACGCCCCCGGTTGCCGCCAGCATCTCGGCCTCTCCCTGTAAACCCGCCTGACGCAGCAGCGGCATCACTTCTGTCGGCAACAGATGGCAGTAATCCCTGCCGATACTGGCGGTGTGGTAAAAATAGGGTTTTAATGCCGTGCTGCTGGCGACAAAAGTATGATAATCCATATCGCTGTGAGCACCGCTGTGCTGTGGGCACACCAGTCCGGGTTTTGGGGCAGCGGAAACCTCTTCCAGCAGGGCGCTGTATGCCCATTGAGCCGCTTGTTGAGCACTGTCTTGCAACTGTTTTCCTTCAGAATTCACTGCCTGCTCCGCTCATAGAGGAC
>JBOFSC010000113.1:0-8691 GCA_051651345.1 Enterobacteriaceae bacterium | reverse complement strand
CGGTGTGAGAGAGGATTTTATCTGTTCATCACAGCGGATTTTCCATGTACAGACAATATGAAAAGGAGATGGTACGACGTGCCATTGGGAGTATCGATCATGTCAAAGCCTGTGTTAATTGCCGTGGTAGTGGCGTTATCGCTGGGCGTGGTCTCTGTGACCCAGTACCAGCGTTTACAGCAGATGAAACAGTATCTGAATCAGTTGCAGACACAAAATCAGCAATTGAGTGAGGCTAACAGCCATCTAACTACACAATATCAGCTAATTAATGAGGTGTTGACTCATGCAGCACAACAGAAAGAGCAGGCAGAGCGCAACAGCGCCGATCTGCGCAGGCAGCTTAAAAGGTTACAGCAGGGGTCGGATTGCGCTGTTACTGCCGTCCCTGCTGATCTTATCCGCCTGCAGCGTGAAGCCATTGCCGAAACCAACCGTCTGTTTACCACCCCCTGATGTTTTACTGCGCCCCTGCTTATTACCGGCGTTTTCCGTAGAGGTCTATGCGGACTATCCGGACTATGTGGAGCAGATACGAATGGCGGTAGAGAAGTGTAACTACGATCTATTAGCCGCAGGGAAAATCAAGCCGGGCTGATAAAGACGATAGCCGCTCACTCATCCGCTCTGCAACGGTTTTTGCTGTGGCCGACGTTTGGCCTGCCAGATTCGCGCAACGATCAGTACCGGCCCCATCATACATAACGCCACCAGAAACCATTGGAAATTATTGATCCCCATAATGGCGCTACTCTGTAGCTGTAACTGCTGGCTCATTAGGGTGGCAACTTTTTCCGGACTGGCTTCAGTCATCCCTCGCTGCAGTAATTGAGCGGCAAACTGCTGCCGTTCGATAAAGTAACTGTTCAGGGTATTAAAATTCTCTCCCAGAATATTGGCAGCCGAACTCATTTCCACACTGATCAGGCGGGAGAAGAGGGCGGTACTGGCAAGCCCCCCCAGGGTTCGTATCAAATAGAAGTAAGCCACGCCCTGAGGCTGGGTATCACGGGAAAAGCTCAGCAGAATAGAAATAGTGACTGCAGAATTAAGCAGGCCAATTCCCAGCCCACGTGATAACAGTGCAGGTAACATATCATCCAGACCACTGCTGGCGTTGATTGTTGTGAGTTGTACGGTGGAGAGCATGATAAAGACCACCCCAAGTGGAATGATGACCTCGATTTTCAGTTTAGGATGGTTAGCAACCCACAGGGTGAGCAGCAGTCCAAACAGCATACTGCCCAGTGAGGGGAGTTGAATCCAGGCAGCATTGCTCTGACTGTAGTGTAAAACCGTACCCAAATAACTGCTGAGCAGTAGAGTAGAGCCAGTGGCGGCAAAACCGGCCAGGGCAACGTTATACAGAGAGATAAGATGTCCGGGTTCACGCAGGATCTCAGAACGTAAATACTCTCCACGTCCCCAACGGCGTTGCATGGCTACAGCCGTGAGCAGCAGCAAAATAGCACTCCACTGAGCAACCTGGGTGATCAGCGGGCTGTCAAACCAGTTGTAAGTATTACCGCGCAGCAAAAAGAAGGTCAGGCTGCATAACAGAGCCGTCAACAGGGTTGCCTGCAGCAGATTAAAGCGAACCGGTTGCGTCGACTCCACAGCGGGAGGAGAGATCCATAACCAACCGGCAGTCAGGATATAGATGAATAATGGCGCGGCAAACAGCAACTGCCAGACCCCATTTTCCGCCAGAAAGGAGACAATCCAGGGATTGAGACCGGCTGCGGGTAACACGGTGGTTAACAGCAGGATAACGCCTTCACTATAGACAAATAAACGCCGGTCAAGCTGTGACAAAACCAGTACCTGGCCTGCCAATAGTGTTCCGCTGGTGGCGGCGCCACACAGTGCCCAGGCCAGCAGATGCCACTGGGCACTAACAGAAAACAGAATCAGACCACTGCCCAGAGCGCCAATCACCGCAGAGTGTAATAACACCCATATAGCTCCCTTGCGCCAGGTGAGCCAGCAGGCCAGCGGTAGCATTACGAGCTGGCCGGCGTTATAGAGTAGATTAAGTCAGACAGCTTCATCGGCGGACAGACCCAGAGTGGCCGCCATCTGCGGCGCACTGTTGTTGTAGACCGCATTGAGAATGCCGTAGGGTACCAGAGCCAGTAATACTGGCAGGATCACTCTGCGATTAACAGACGCCATGCGGATACTCCTTACATCACAGAAGAGCGTGTATTGATGCTAACTTCCGCAGACAGACCGGGGACAATGCGGCCCTGTAGCTCCTGTGGAATCTGTACCGCGATTTTAACCGGCACCCTTTGCACGACTTTAACAAAGTTTCCCGTGGCATTATCAGGTGGCAACAGGCTAAACCGGGCACCGGTAGCGGGTGCAAGGCTCAACACTTTGCCCGTGATAGCGTGATCGGGAAACATATCCAGCTTGATGGCAACACTCTGTCCTGGTTGCACTTTAGTCAGTTGTGTTTCTTTGTAGTTGGCGACCAGCCAGATATCGTCTGTGGGTACGATCACTAATACACCTGCACCGGCATTAACGAATTTGCCTTCCTGCAGCGAGCGATTACCGATGATACCGCTGACAGGGGCCAGGATACGGGTATCGGACAGGGCTTTTTGCGCCAGAGCCAGTGCCGCTTCACTCTGCTGTAGCTGGGCCTGCAATTGCTGGTACTCGGTATCCAGAATAGCCAGTTGTTGCTGTTCTGCATTCACTTTATAGCGAGCCGCTGCCAGACCTGCATTACCCCCCCTTGGCTTTGGATGCCTGCAGATCGTGTTGCGACTGACTGACTGCGCCGCTCTGTATCAGTTTGGCATAGCGACTCTGTTCCCGCTGCTGCAGCTCACTGTCGGCTTTAGTTTTAGTGACATTCGCCTGCGCTTCCTGCACTTTAGCTTTTTGCAGTTCTACTTTCGCGCGATTATTGGCAATAGCTGCCTGAGCTGCATTGCGATTGGCTTCAGCTTGTTTTACCTTGGCGCGATAATCGCGGTTATCCAGCTCAGCCAGCAATTGTCCGGCTTTAACGCGCTGATTATCCTCGATAAGAACTTTAGTCACCCTGCCTGAAACCTCGGCACTGACCTGAGTACTCTCACCCTGAATATAGGCATTGTCCGTACTTACCATTCCCCTTTTCCCGCCCCACATCCACAGGATGGCAGCCAGAACAATCAGCAGTATCAGACCCAGTATCCCTGTTTTTTTCTTTTTGCTTAACATTTGGCAAATTCCCCTTATAATGATACTGTACCGTACAGTACGATAAAACAAGAATAGATCCAACCTATTTTTTCTGCAAGATAACTATGGGGAGCTAAAAACCGGAGGAATCACCATGCGCCCATCAACACGTCAGAAGCGACAAAAGATCATAGAAGTGGCTGCTGAGCTGTTTTTAAATCAAGGGATGGCCCATACCTGCCTCGATCAGATTATCGAACGCTGTGGCGGCTCCAAACAGACGCTGTATCGCTATTTCGGCGATAAAAAAGGCTTGTTTATCGCGGTGATCAATCGCAGTATCGAGCAGGTCAGTAAGGCATTTAAGATCAATCTGGATTCCACAGAGCCGTTGCAGCAACAGTTGCAGCAGTTAGGCTGTACTTATCTGACCACCATTTTATCACCGCATCCTCTGTGTACTTATCGTACCTTGCTAATGGAATCCCAATGTGAGCCACAGTTAGTTGATTACTACATTAAAATGGGACCCTCGGTGGTGTTGCCACAGTTAGAGAAATTTCTTGTCAGTCAGATGGATAAAGGGATTTTACGTCGTGGCGAGCCTGCACAAGTGGCCCGCCAGTTGGTCGTGCTGTTTAAGGGAGATCTACAGCAGATGGCCCTGATGACCGGATATATTCCGGATCAACAGGAAATTGAGCGCCATGTGCAACAGGCGGTGGACTGTTTTTTGCACGGTTACGCGGCCTGAGACAGGCGCGTAACCGTCATTATCACTAGATAGCCAGCCTTTTGGATTGCCATTTTCTGGAGCGCCAGCGCCAGGCATTGGCAAACCCGCGCAGCCACTCATCACACATCACGCCGATCCAGATCCCCATAATGCCCATTTCCAGTTTGATCCCCAGCAGATAGCCTACCGGCAGGGCGACGCCCCACATAAAGATCAGCGCGGTACAGAGAGGATAGCGGGCATCACCGGCAGCGCGCAGCGCATTGACCATAATGATATTGACGCTGCGTGCAGGCTCCAGAAACACAGAGAGTGTAAACAGCGGCAGCAGCATCATAATCACGTTCTGGTCATTGGACAGCGCGTTGAGGATCGGATGGCGTAAAAACCAGAAAGAGATCACCACGACGATAGTGGCACCGATACCCAGTTTTAAGCTACGGAAGGTGTTATAGAAGGCGCGCTCAAAATTTTTGGCCCCCACCAGATGACCCACCATAATCTCATTACCGATACTGACGGCAATGCCAAATAGCATCACAAACAGGGCTAACTGGAAATAGAGAGTCTGTGCCGCCAGGGGGGTCTCACCGAGCAGGCCGATAAAGGCAAAGGCCACCATATATTGCAGCATCCACAGCAGATTTTCTCCGGCGGAGGGGAGACCGATACGCAGGATATTGCCCAGAATCGCCCGGGACCACATGAAGAAGGCGGCGGGTTCAAAACGCAGACGCAAACCATAGTGGATCATGCAGGCCAGCAGGATCACCCCGACGATACGTGCTATCAGGGTAGACCAGGCCACACCCACCAGACCGAACTGCGGCATGCCCCACAGGCCATACAGCACTATGGTATTGCCCAGGATAGTGATCACGTTGACGATCAAAGTGACATACATGGCGGTTTTAGTCTTGTCATAGACCCGCAAACAGGAAGCCAGAATCCAGGAGATCGCTTCCGGTACCAGGGCAAACCCCAGAATATGCAGATAACCGAAGCCGTCCGCCATCAGATGCTCGGGGATATTCATCAGTTGCAGCACCTTGTAACCGAACAGGGAGGTGCAGACGGCGCATAGCAGGCCGAGCAGCAGATTGATGGCAATGGCGGTATGGATGGCTTTTTTAGCCAGCAGCGCATTTTTGGCGCCCAGATATTGGGCGATGACCACGCTACAGCCGATGCTGATAAAGGTAAATAGCGTGATACAGAGATCGAACACCTGATTCCCGACCCCCATGGCCGCCAGATACGCCGTGGACACATGGCTGACCATGTAGGTATTGATCAGCAGGGTGGCGAAATGCAGAAACAGGTCAATAAAAATTGGCCAGCTTAGGGAGAAGAGTGAACGATTGGTTATATCATGTTGCGACATGTAACGTCCTGGTGCGAGGATGCAAAATTAAATAATACTTTTTATCTGAAAATTAGTATAAATCTTCAATAGGCTGCATATTATACATGCTTTTCTACTGCCTGGTGACTTTTTCCATCGCGTCTTGACAGTTGAAGGCGGGTCAGGAGAATGGATGTTCCAACATGGAACATCCTTAACCAAGGAGCAGAGAGTGCAAAAGAAGATCAGAGCAGCGATTGTGGGCTATGGCAATATCGGTCAGTTCGCGATGCAGGCCATTGAGGCTGCTGAAGATTTTGAGCTGGCAGGCGTGGTACGCCGTGATTGTCGCCAGATTCCGCCAGAATTGGCACAGGTGCCGTTGGTGCAGTCAATAGAGCGCCTGGAAGCGGTGGATGTGGCCCTGCTGTGTGTTCCCAGCCGCGCGGTACCGGCAACAGCACAGCAGATATTACAGCGTGGAATCAATACCGTAGACAGTTTTGATATTCATAGCGATATTGTGGCATTACGCCAACAACTGACACCCATCGCCAAAGAGTGTAACAGTGTCGCGGTGGTTGCCGCCGGTTGGGATCCGGGTTCAGACTCTATCCTGCGTACTCTGCTGTTGGCGATGGCACCCAGAGGGGTCACGTATACCAACTTTGGTCCAGGCATGAGTATGGGACACAGTGTGGCTGCTAAAGCGATTCCCGGCGTCCGGGATGCGCTGTCGGTGACGGTGCCACTGGGGACGGGGATTCATCGCCGTATGGTCTATGTGGAACTGGAACCTGGCAGTGAACTCAGCCAGGTGGAGCAGGCGCTTAAAAGTGACAGCTATTTCGCCTCTGATGAGACACATGTCAAGGCCGTGGCCAGTATCGCAGCCCTTAAGGATATGGGCCATGGTGTCCATCTGACTCATAAAGGCGTCTCGGGGAGCACCCATAATCAGCAGTTTGAATTCCGTATGACCATCAATAACCCTGCGCTGACCGCCCAGTTTATGCTGTCAGCGGCGCGAGCCAGCCTGAGGCAGAGCAGTGGGGCTTATACGGTAATAGAGCTCCCGCCGGTGGATTTTTTACCCGGTGAACCGGAGGAGTGGATTGGAAAACTGGTGTGATTAGCTACGCTGACTGAACATGCGCGGATCATAACTAAAATCCAGCACTTCGAGGATACGGATACGCTTGGCAGCCGGGTGACGTGGATTGACCACGATATTATTTTCCAGCGGTAAAATGGCTGAGGGAATGATTAAACCGAAATGAGTCCCGCCCCTGAGCCATTGGGTACCATAGTCCATACTGCTGCGGTCTGCGGGTTTGCTGTCCCAGCCCGCAGGCAATAGCAGGGGATCCGGGTGATAATAGAGATCCAGCAACTGCGGCAACTGGACCTGAACGATTTTCAGCGGATAATCGGGCAGCGTTGTGGCGTGAACAAAGGTTTCCAGGGCGCAGATGGCAGGTGTCAGGCCAAAGTAGAGGGCGGGAACATCAATATGGTTCCAGCGGCCCCTAATATTGCTGCGCCATTACCGCTCAGATCCCTGGCTCGACTGGCTTTGGCAATTCTCCAGGCGCGCATCAGGCGACGCCACCATATTCCATGGCATATAACACCCTGCGCACCTGATTGGCACCGATCTCTGTTTCACACAGGGTAATGGGGGCCTGATTGTTGAGAGCGACATTGGGTGTGGCCATCCAGCGGGTGACCTTAGCTTTATCTTCAAACACGGCCAGGGCCTGCATGGAAATGGCGGAGATACGATCCAGACGCTCAGAGGCTACCGGGTCCAGGGGTTTTTTATCCCGACGCCTGCGGTCAAGGGTTGAGGCTGATGCGTTGAGCAGCCGCTCTAATTGCGCGGAATCGAGTTGAAAGGCATCTTTGGTAATATCGATCCAGTTGGATGGAAAACCATTATAAATCAGTTGTAGCCGCTCGGTTTCACTGTTAGAGGAGGATTGGCTGGCAGCCAGCCAAAACTCCTCGGTAGAGCAGGGCAACGGATGAATCCGTGAGCGGCGATTGCTGATACCAAGTTTAGGAGCCATTTGCCACCTCATCATTTGACCTCTATTTTTAGTCAAATGATTATAGCGCTGAATGGCTAAAATAGCTACTATTCAGTTTCAAATACAGGTCAGTTTCAAATAGATGTCGGTTTTAAATAGAGTATGTTTTTAACATAGTCATCATAGCCCGTTTTGTTGAATCACCTTTTGATACCAGAAAAAAGAGGCTTTTTTGTAGCGAGCCAGATCATTCAGCTCGGTATCCGTTCGATTGACATAGACAAAACCATAGCGTTTAGCGAAACCGCTGGTGGTACTGAGCAGATCGATAAACGACCAGGGACAATAACCCACCACATTGACGCCATCGCTAATCGCCAACTGAATCTGCTGCAGATGCTGCTGCAGATAGTCGATACGGTATTGATCGTTAACCGTCTTATCCTCCTGCAGCTTGTCGTTGGCACCGATGCCATTTTCCGTAATGATGATCGGCACATCGTAACGCTCACCAATGGTTTTCAGTAAGATGCGCAAGCCAACAGGATCAATATCCCAGCCCCAGGCCGTTTTCTCCAGCAGCGGATTGGCGATCACCTGATAGAGTCCGGGCACGGTTTCATAGATATCCTCCGCCTTTTTGCCATCACAGTCGATAGTGATCTCCTGGGCACAGGTTTGCGGGTCCGCATGGCGCACGGTCATGCTCTGGTAATAATTGATGCCCAGCAGATTAGGTTTTGCCTGTTGCAAAAGAGATAAATCCCCCGGCTCCATCTGCGGCACTAACTGATTCTCTTCAAGGTAACGCCACACATCAGGACGATAGCGCCCATGAAAATAGAGATCCATAAACAAGCCGGTTTTGAAATCATCACAAACCTGTGCCGCCAGAATATCCCTGGGGGCTGAAGAGGCAGGATAACAGGGAGAAAGACCGATGGCCGGGCCAATGCGGGCATCTTTAATCAGATGCTGACACAGAATAGTGGCACGCGCATGGGCGACCATCATATGGTGATTCATCTGGTATTTCTGCTGCTCCTGACTCTGTTCACTCTCCTTATCAAACATCAGCAAGTAGGGCAGGGCAAACATATTGCTCTGCTCATTGATGGTAAACCAGTGTTTCACCCGGTCACCAAAGTGCTCAAACAGGATGCGGCAGTAATAAGCAAAATCCTCGATACTCTGTCGGTGCAGCCAGCCGCCATAACGCTCCTGCAATACCATAGGCAGATCGAAATGGTAGATGGTTACCAGTGGGGTAATGTCATTGGCCAGTAACTCATCGATCGGAGCGTTATAGAACTCAAGCCCTTTCGGGTTAATGTTGCCTGTGCCCTCTGGCAGCAGCCTGGGCCAGGAGATGGAGAAGCGATAGGCGGTCAGCC
>JBOFSC010000112.1:0-4410 GCA_051651345.1 Enterobacteriaceae bacterium | reverse complement strand
CATCATGGCACCACAAAACAGGGCGCTCCATCCCAGCAGAAAACAGACGCCGCCTATTGGAGTCAAATAGCTGAGCTGTTTCTCCAGTGTCAAGGCCAAACCATAGAGCGAGCCGCTGAACAAAATAATACCCGCCATCATCAACCCGGCGCTCCAGTTCCAATAACGGCTCCCTGTGCGTCTGGCTGCCAGCCCCAGAAACAGCAACGCAACGGTATGTAATCCCTGGTATTGCAGCCCAGTGAGCCACCACTGCATCCCCCGCCCTTCCAGTTGTCCTGCCAGCAGATGCGCCCCTATTGACCCCAGGGCAACATAAACGAAGCCGCTAATAGCCGCAAACAGAATGATAAATCTGGACATCACCCTTACTCCTTACCTGAACCCATTGCCGACGATTTTACCGTTTTCCACGCAGATTACCGCGCTTTTTTCACGATGCTCAGGTAAAATTGGCTTTATGAGTATGCATTTTGACCCCCAGGCATTTCGCCGTCAGTTCCCGGCCCTGACCGAGGACATTATCTATCTGGATAGTGCGGCCACAGCGATGACCCCATTACCGGTGATTGAGGCAATGGACAATTACTACTGCCTCAACCGTAACAGCGTGCATCGCAGCCACCACCAGACAGGCCAGGATCTGAACCAGCAATTTGACCAGACCCGCACCCTCGCCGCTGCGTGGCTTAACGCGGCCAGCAGTGATGAGATTATCTGGACCCGCAATACCACAGAAGCACTTAACCTGGTCGCCCAGTCCTGGGCCCGTTCTCGTTTGCAGGCTGGGGATGAGTTGCTGGTCAGTGAAGCAGAACATAATGCTAACCTGCTCCCCTGGCTGATGGTGGCACAACAGTGTGGTGCCCGTGTGGTCAAACTGCCCCTGAACCGCGATTATCTGCCAGATATTGCCAATATTGAGCGCTATCTTAGCCCACGCACCCGCATTCTGGCCCTGGGACAAATGTCTAACGTCACCGGCGGCGCTCCCGATCTGGCGGCAGCCATCAACGCGGCCCATAGTTACGGTGCAATTGTGGTGGTGGATGGTGCCCAGGGGATTGTGCATCAGCGTACCGATGTCCAGGCGCTGGATATCGATTTCTACGCCTTCTCCGCCCATAAACTTTATGGCCCAACCGGCATCGGCGTTCTCTATGGTAAAAGCGCCCTACTGGAGAGTATGCCACCCTGGCAGGGGGGCGGCATGATGCTGGAGCAGGTGGATTTCAATGGCTTTGTGCCCCTGCCTCCCCCCGCACGCTTTGAGGCAGGTACGCCCAATATTGCAGGTGTAATAGGCCTTAATGCCTGCTTCTCCTGGCTCAGGGACACCGACTGGCACCAGGCGGAAAACTGGGCCCGCTCACTGGCGGATGAGGCACAAGAACTGCTCGCCACCCTGCCCGGTTTTCGCACCTGGCGGGCCCCTGGTAGCTGTCTGCTGGCGTTTAATTTTGACCATATACATCACAGCGATCTGGCCTCTCTGCTCAATGCCAGCAATATTGCCCTGCGCGCCGGGCAACACTGCGCGCACACCCTACTTCAGGCTTTGGGCGTACCGGGAACGCTGCGCGTTTCCTTTGCGCCCTATAATAACCGCCAGGATGTTCACGTCCTCTATAGCGATACTAAAGATGCTCTGGCCCTGCTGACAGATTGAGAAAATGTTATGTCCCTGATTGCTCCTCACCCTTTTGGTCGTGATATCACCCTGGCGCAACTACGCGAGAGTTTCAGTCATCTGAAGCAAAATGAAGAACGTTACCGCCAACTGATTCTGCTGGCACGTCAACTGCCTGTCTTACCGGAATCCTTACGGCTGCCAGATTATCAGTTGAAAGGATGTGAAAACCGCGTCTGGCTGAGACATCAACGCCTCGAAGATGGCACTTTTCACTTTTTTGGTGACAGTGATGGGCGTATTGTGCGCGGGGTCCTGGCACTGCTTTTGACTGCGGTGGAGGGCAAAAATGCACAACAAATCGCGCAATGCGATCTACAGGCCCTGCTACAGGAACTGGGTGTCTGGCAGCAACTCAGCAGTTCCCGTTCCCATGGTATTAACAGTTTGATTGCCGCCATAGAGCGGGCGGCAATTGAAAGTGCTTAGGAGAGTGCCTGGTTTTCCCGCTGCGCACGCGCCACCATTTTTTTGAGGATATGGGCCACCGCAACAAAACCAAAGGTCGCAGTCACCATGGTGGCTGCACCAAAACCGCTGCTGCAATCCATGCCTCTGCCTGCCATCTCACTGTTTTTACTGTTGCAAACAGAACCGTCCTGCTGTGGATAGCGCAATGGTTCGGTAGAAAAAACACAGTCGATAGCCAATCTGCTCCGGCTGTTTTTACTCATTTTATAGTGCTGTTTTAAACGGCTGCGCACTTTGGCGGCCAGGGGGTCCTGGATGGTTTTCGCCAAATCGGCTACCTGAATCTGCGTGGGGTCGATCTGTCCACCCGCACCACCGGTGGTGATCACCGGCAACTTATTACGGCGACAATAAGAGAGCAGCGCCGCCTTGGGGCCAACACTGTCAATGGCATCGATAATATAGTCAAAGCGTTGATCGATCAGTTCTGCCACATTGTGCTCAGTGATAAAATCATCGATGGCAGTGACACAACACTCAGGATTGATCGCCAAAATGCGCTCGGCCATCACCTCGATTTTCTGGCGCCCCACAGTCTGTTGCAGTGCATGCAGTTGCCGGTTGGTATTGCTGATACAGACATCATCCATATCGATCAGCGTAATCGCGCCAATACCCGTTCTGGCCAGGGCTTCAGCCGCCCATGATCCCACACCGCCAATACCAATCACACAGATATGAGACCGGGCAAACAGCTGCAAACTCTCGGCACCATAGAGACGTGCAGTTCCACTAAAACGCTGCTCATAGGCAGAAGAGGCCCCTGCGGTTATCGTTACACTCACTCAAATTTCCTGTTTTTATACGGCTAAATAAGGTCAATACTACAGCATCCATTGTACACACTAACGAAAATTGTACACACTAACGAAAATTGTACACACTAAAGCAAAAAGGAAATATTGCCTGGGTCAGTTGACGACAGAACAAGATAGTGGTTAATTATATAGATTGCGAGCTAATGAAATGCCTTGCGTCACCTGTCTCGTGTTTAACAAGGACCACAGCAGGCAAGACCCTTGATACCCTGTTATTTTATCTCACAATCATGTGAGCCCGTAAAATAGGTCACTCTATGAAAGTAAACAGCTATGCTGCATTGCAACCCGGTTCTCCACTGGTTCCTTTTACCTTTAACTCTCGTCAGCTGCGTAGTAATGATGTGGTGATCGACATTCTTTATTGTGGTGTCTGCCACTCAGATTTGCACCAGGTGAAAAATGACTGGGGAGTTGGGAATTACCCGATGGTCCCCGGTCATGAAATTGTCGGTAAAGTCACTAAAATCGGTGCTGATGTTAAAAGATTCAAACCAGGGGACAAAGTGGCTGTCGGTGTCGTGATCGACTCCTGTCAGCATTGTGACCAATGTGACAAAGGCCATGAGCAATTCTGTCGTGAAGGTGCAACCGAAACCTACAATAGTACGGATCGCATCAGTGGCGAAACCACCTACGGCGGTTATTCAAAGCAGATTACGGTGAGGGAAGAGTTTGTACTCTCTGTCCCTGAGAACCTGGATCTTTCCCGGGTTGCTCCTCTTCTGTGTGCGGGTATCACGACTTACTCCCCACTTCGTCAGTGGAATGTCAAACCTGGCACCCGGGTTGGTGTGATAGGCCTGGGTGGGTTGGGACATATGGCGCTCAAACTGGCCGCCGGTATGGGCGCTATCGTGACGGCCATTGGACGTCACACCAGTAAAAAACAGAATGCATTAGCATTTTGTGATCGATATGGCATCGCTGCCTGAGTCTTAAAATCGAAGGGCTACAGCACAGTGTGTCTGTAGCCCAGCAGAAGTCGTGGTAGCTATGAGCTACTTTTCAGCACCCATACCCGACCATAGTGGTTATAAAAACCGGCCATCTCACCTGCCGCTTTACCGATGCCGTGATAGATATCAAAATGGTGCCCTTTGATAGCGCCACCGACATCCAGCGCCACCATCAGACGCAACTGATATTGCCCGTTAAATTTACCATTGCTATCCAGCAAAGGAATCTCTGCCAGCAGGGTGGAACCGGGTGCAATCAGCGTCTTATCAGCAGCGACCGACGCTTTAGCGACCAGAGGCACACCACTGGCCCCTTTCACCGGTGCATTAACTTTGGGCAGGAAGAAAACGTAAGAGGGGTTCGTCTCCAGCAGTTTCCGTACATCACTGGCAGAATGTCGCTGCGCCCACTCACGAATGCTCTTCAGTGAGATCTCCGCCAGAGGTATATCGCCCCGCTTCACCAACTCGC
>JBOFSC010000111.1:0-1524 GCA_051651345.1 Enterobacteriaceae bacterium | reverse complement strand
ACCATGTGCATATACTCATATCGATCCCACCCAAGTATTCAGTTTCTTCTGTAATTGGCTATATAAAAGGCAAAAGTGCAATTTACGTAGCCAGAAACTTTCGCAATCGACGTCGGAACTTCGTTGGTGAAACATTCTGGGCTAGTGTTTCGTTCATGAAATAAGTTCTATTTAAACTGACAGAGGCTTTCCTTCATAAGTCCATTTGAATGGATGTGCATATTGCTCATTGTAATTCCGGACATATAACATGATTTGCTTTACCAGAGCTTGTTTTGAGCGCCATACGCCGCCTTTGAGAACATCTCGCGTGAAAATATTGAACCAGATCTCGATTTGATTCAACCAAGAGGCATAGGTCGGGGTGAAGTGAAGGTGCAGACGGCGACGTTTTGCGACCCACTTCAGAACAGCTTCATGTTTATGTGCGCTGAGGTTGTCAGCGATAATGTGCATTTCTCTGCCTGGGTTGGAACGGTAAAGATGCTTGAGAAAATTCAAAAAATTTACATGGTTTGCGCTGTCGATACAGCGACCTTCCACACATCCATCATGAACCGAAAGCGCGGCGAGCAAGCATGTGGTTCCATTGCGTTTATACGTTGCTGTCAGGCGCTTCGGAGTGCCTGCCTGCATTGGCAAGAGCGGTTGCGTTCGATCCAGAGCCTGGATTTGAGACTTTTCATCAACGCACAGCACCAGAGCATTCAACGGCGGTTCCATATAAAGCCCTATGATTGCAGCTTGCTTGGCAGCAAATTCCGGGTCGGGACTTTTGCCACACCAGTAATGAACTTTGTGGGGCTTCAGGTCGCCGGAGTTCAGTATCCCGTGGATGGTTCCGACAGAAAAACCCGTGGCATCCGCCAATTTACGCACACTCCAGCGGGTACTTCCATCAACAGGTGTTGTGCAGGCAAGGGCCATAACCTCAAGGCGTTGCTCTTGACTTATCACCCCTGGTCGGCCCCTGCCCGGCTTATCCAAAAGCCCTTCAATCCGGCTCTGGGCAAACCTTTTACGCCACTTCAAACAACTATTAATGCTCAGGCCTGTGCGTTGCGCAATTTCAGGCAACGTCAGGCTTTGTGCAGCCGCAAGAACAACCTTTGCGCGGACCGCTATGCGCTGCTCAGTTGTCCCTGCGGCGACCAGCATCTTCAATGTGCTCGCCTCTTCTTCTGTCAGGATAAGTCGTTTGGCTGGTGCTCCCATCTCAGTCCTCCTGAGATGAAATTTATCAAAATTATTTCATGAACGCAACACTAGCAAATTTTTACAACTTTTAAAAGTTAAAATGTTCTAGTCCCCCTTTTGCACCCTGACCGTGCCGGTGGACCTTTACTATGGTTGCATCAACCATGGCGTACTCCATATCCGGATCACCGCTGACGGCATCAAACAAGAGTTTTAAAAACATCGGCCTTCACCAAATCGTGGTATCTTTTAAATATTGTGATTTTGTCTCGTTATTTACGGACAAGCTCTAAATATCATCTACTACGATAATTAAGCCCACATAAA
>JBOFSC010000110.1:0-3305 GCA_051651345.1 Enterobacteriaceae bacterium | reverse complement strand
TGGGATTGGTGTCACGGCAACTATCGCCGGGCAACATACATTCTATGTGGATCTGGATAGTTCAACGGGGGGAGAGTTCAACCAGAGACAAGCCAATATGGGTTACCGCTTCAGTTTTTAGGTATCGGCGACCTTCATTTAATTCGGTTAAGTCATAGTAGAAACTTTAGGTTACAAAAAGTAACAACATATTGTTTATGCCTATCTTCCGCAGAGGAATTTATATGTTTTTATTTATCAAGATATTGCATTTTGGGTACATATTTTATAAGCTGTAACTTAATGAATTATCTTGTTTTTATTATCTCTACGGAATGTCGGTTTGTGACCTCCTTTTTGCTTTCTGAATAATAGCCAATTGTGGTATAAGCTCAACATCATGCATGACGAATATAAAAAAGAATTGTGAAGGATTAAATTCAACGATATGGAGAGCTGATTTAAAACCAATTACGAGAGAGTTTGTGATGAAAGACAACACCCAGGGTTTATTTATAAAATCCCTACTTATGAGTACACTGGCAACCATTATCTATCCAGCTTACAGTAATGATGTCGTTCCTGCTCCAGTAACGGGAGGGAGCAAAGTCACTTATGAAAGGCAAACATATTATACAACTTCAAACAATACTCCTGTTTTTGTGGTCGCTAATAATAACAGCGAACTTATTGGCAGGGAGCTTACAATTGCCACAAGTGGTGGGGGTTCTGACGGTGCACTTCTTACTAATTATGGCAGCTTAATATTATATGGAAGCCAAATCACAACTTCTGGAATAAGAAGCCATGGTATCGATGCGTTACAAGGTAATGAGATTACGATTAAATATAAGACTGAGATCATAACGAGTGGAAATGAGTCTGTTGGTGTTAAGCTGCAGAAAGAGTCTTCATTGAATATGGTGGATGCCAGCATACGCACAGAGGGTCTGGGCGCAGATGGTATCTACGCTGGTAATTCAACCGTAACAGGAACACATGCGCAGATTGCTACCACGGGCAACAGCAGTAGTGCTATTGTCCTACAAGACGGTGCTGCTGCCAATTTTACTAACTCAAGCCTTACTACAACAGGGAGATCGTCATATGTTGTTAAGTTAATGTCTGGAACGGAGATCTCTTTTAGTGGTTCGACTCTGACAGCAGAAGGTGACGATGCCAGTGTGATCCGTGCTGAAGGCAATTCAGGTAGAGAAGCATCAACAGTCACTGTTACTAACAGTCACCTCTCTGCTGCCCATGGCAATCTGATTGATGCCATTGGTACCAGTTTAAATCTGACATTCAGTGGCAATAATCAGTTTGATGCTCCGGACGGGCACTTGCTGCATGTGGCTAAAGATGAGAACACTGGCCAGGTCAGTACGGTGAATGTGGTGCTGGATAATGCTCCCTTGCTCACGGGGGATATGGAGGCGGAGGATCTGAACAGTACTCTGAATGTGACACTGGAGAAGGGTTCTGCCTGGAAAGGTCGCGGGCATAATGTCAATAACGTCACTGTTGATGGCAGCAGTGCATGGCATCTGTCTGCTGACAGCGATGTGACTCAGCTGGCGGTGAGTCAGGGCAGTTACGTCAACTTTGTCAATCGTCATGAGCAGTACAATACATTAACTGTACGTAACGATCTTACCGGTGATGGCGGGACTTTCAGAATGCATGTGTCCATGGAAAAGCAGCAGGGTGATCAACTGCGGGTGGATGGTCACATCCGTGGTCAACACACATTATCCATCGATAATAATGCGGCAGAAAATACCCGTGGTACAGAGGTTCACACCGTTGCTGTTGCTCAGCATGCCGATGGCAACTTTAAACTGGAACATCTGGTTGAAGAGGGTGGTTACCTGTATGATCTGCGCAAAAAATCTTCAGGTGCTGCCACCAGGGCTGCAGGCGGGGAGAGCTGGGAGCTGTATGGCACACAGAAAGTGACTTCTGCTGCAAACGCGGTCGTCGATTTTATCAGTTCTGCTTATCTGATGCAGTATGCTGAAAGCCAGACACTGTTGCAGCGTATGGGAGATCTCCATTATGGCACCCAGGACAATCGTCTGTGGGGGCGTGGCTTTGTGGGTCGTTTCGACCATTTCAGCAGCGGCAAACTGGATGGTTTTTCTATGAACTATCATGGTTTCCAGCTGGGGGGGGATCGCAAGCTGGAACAAACCCATGGCAATCTGTTTCTTGGCGTTTTTGCCAGTCTGGGTAACTCCACTCAACAGCAGCGACCCGGCGACGGCAATCTGACCAGCCGTTCCCTGGGTCTTTATGCCAGCTACCTCGACAACAGCCAGTTCTATCTTGACAGTTGGCTGAAAGCGGGCTCGATGAACAACGAGTTTAATGTTTTTGATACTGCCGGCAGGAAAGTGCATGGTAAGGGAGACTCTAACAATATCAGCGCCTCAGTGGAAGCCGGACAGCGTTTTTATTTCAATGATACCCATCATCAGGGCGGGTATCTGGAGCCCCAGCTACAATATACCCTGGCTTATCAGGGCAGCAGCACGGTAAATGCCTCCAGTGGTTTGCATATCAAAACTGACAGTATGACTTCCAGCCTGGGACGTGCCAGTCTGCTGGTCGGTTACCAGTTCGACACTGTTGGCCTGTATGTGAAAAGCGGTTATCTGCGTGAATTCAGCGGTACCCTGAGCTATTACCTGAATGACAGCCAGGAACAGCAGCACTATAAAGGTGGTTGGTGGAATAATGGGATTGGTGTCACGGCAACTATCGCCGGGCAACATACATTCTATGTGGATCTGGATAGTTCAACGGGGGGAGAGTTCAACCAGAGACAAGCCAATATGGGTTACCGCTTCAGTTTTTAGGTATCTGCTCCTGACACTAACGGAACTGTTCCTGTAGTGTCAGGAGGCTTGTTAATTCTGCTTACACCGGGCCTGAAACTCTTTTAATCTATAAAAACTCTTATAAACCAGTCTTTCGGGTTCCGGCTGGAGAAAAGAGACCGTTTCCCGAACTTAATCGGATTCCTGCAACAGATCCCGTGCGGCGGTTTCTGGTGCTCTCCAGGCCGCATAAGCTGTGACCAGCGCGGTAAGGGAGATATAGGCAGCAACCAGTTGCCAGTGGTTATCCATCAGCCTGGAGAGCCCACTGGCAATAAAGGGAGTGAGTCCACCCGCGACAATCGCGCCCAGTTGAGTCCCCATAGCGATGCCACTGTAACGGACCCGTGGGCCGAACAGCTCAGCAAAAAATGCAGGCTGTATGGCGTTGATGGCATTGTGAGCAATATTGATCAGTAAGATATAACCCAACAGCATGGAAAC
>JBOFSC010000109.1:0-7255 GCA_051651345.1 Enterobacteriaceae bacterium | reverse complement strand
TCCGCTGACCGATACGGTATCAAAGGGCACCAGGGTGTTCGCCTCTTTTTGACTGAGTTCAATCACCCCGTCATAGGTTTTGTGCTCTATCGCTTCAGGATCCACTTTTTCAGCATTCGCATGATAGAGGTCGGCTGTGACTTTAACATTACCACCGTTATTGCTTTCATTGCTGCCCTGAACGAAGAAGGCATCCGCACCCAGTTTATCAGCGCGGGCGGCAACTGCAGCAACGGCATCGCCAATAGAATTATAGCGACCGGTTACAGTGATTCTTTCAAAGGGCTTCAACGACGCAGCCTGCTCAGGCGTCAACTCTTTTGCTGCCTGGGCAGAAGAGCTGAGTAAAGCGAGTAAGGATGCTGCGATAACAGGAGTCTTGAGCTTCATAAAATTTCCTTTACACCTTGTATGGGAGAAAGTGGGGAGCAAACCCAATTAACATGCTGCTGATTATTGCATGGTTTGCGACGACTTTGATCAGGTTTTTTCACAAAAAAAGCGGTTTTTTGATATCATTAGCGCGTTTGGGCAGGAATAGGTTTTATCTATCGCAGATATTGTGACTTAACCTTGAGCTAAGTCTAATCTCCCTGTAGATAATAATGTTAAATATAGAGTATAAAGCACTGTGTTCATCCCACGTCATCCGGCGTGGGCCACTTCATCCGCAAAGTTAAGGTGAAAGGGAATATTATGCAAATTGGTGTACCAAAAGAGCTATTGGCCAATGAAGCCCGTGTAGCTGCCACGCCAAAAACCGTGGAGCAGTTACTGAAACTGGGATTCACTGTCGCCATTGAGCATGACGCGGGTAAACTTGCCAGTTTTGACGATTCAGCTTATCAGGCTGCGGGGGCTTCGACAGTCTCCAAACAAGAGGTATGGCAGTCGGAGCTGATACTGAAGGTTAATGCCCCCACAGAAAGTGAAATTGAGTCAATGAGGCCCGGTACTCTCCTGGTGAGTTTTATCTGGCCGGCGCAAAATCCTGAGCTAATGCAACGCCTGGCAGATAAGCAGGTCACGGTGATGGCAATGGACTCTGTGCCGCGGATTTCCAGGGCGCAATCTCTGGATGCCCTGAGCTCCATGGCCAATATCGCCGGTTATCGTGCCATTGTAGAAGCCGCCCATGAGTTTGGTCGCTTTTTCACCGGTCAGATTACCGCCGCAGGTAAAGTGCCACCTGCCAAGGTGATGGTGATCGGTGCCGGTGTTGCAGGTCTGGCGGCTATTGGTGCAGCAGGCAGCCTGGGCGCTATCGTGCGTGCCTTTGATACGCGTCCCGAAGTAAAGGAACAAGTGCAAAGTATGGGTGCCGAGTTCCTGGAACTGGATTTTGAAGAGGAAGCAGGCAGTGGCGATGGTTATGCCAAAGTGATGTCTGAAGCCTTTATCAAAGCGGAGATGGAGCTGTTTGCGGCCCAGGCTAAAGATGTGGACATCATCGTCACCACAGCGCTGATCCCCGGCAAACCGGCTCCGGTGCTGATTACCCGTGAGATGGTAGACTCAATGAAGCCTGGCAGTGTGATCGTCGATCTGGCGGCACAAAATGGCGGCAACTGCGAATATACCCAGGCGGAGCAAGTGGTTGAAACCGCCGGTGGGGTGAAAGTGATCGGTTATACCGATCTGCCCAGCCGTCTGCCCACTCAGGCGTCACAACTCTATGGTACCAACCTGGTTAACCTGCTGAAACTGCTCAGCAAGGAGAAAGATGGTCAGGTCGATATCGATATCGATTTTGAAGATGAAGTGATCCGTGGTGTGACCGTGGTGAAGTCTGGTGAGATCACCTGGCCGCCGCCGCCGGTTAAAGTATCAGCACAACCCCAGCAGAAAGCGGCGCAGGCACCCGTGGTTAAAGCAGAGAAGAAGCCAACCTCTCCCTGGGTTAAGTATTCCCTGCTGGCGCTGGCGATCATTCTGTTCGGCTGGCTGGCGAGTGTGGCACCCAAAGAGTTTCTGGGCCATTTCACCGTTTTTGCTCTGGCCTGTGTGGTGGGTTACTACGTGGTATGGAACGTTACCCACGCCTTGCATACGCCATTGATGTCGGTGACTAACGCGATTTCGGGCATTATCGTTGTGGGTGCACTGCTGCAGATAGGCAGTGATAGTTTCTGGATTTCCTTCCTTTCATTTATTGCTGTCCTGATTGCCAGCATTAATATTTTTGGTGGATTCCTGGTTACCCATCGCATGCTGAAAATGTTCCGCAAAAACTGAGGGGAAGGATAATGTCTGAAGGGTTAGTTATAGCGGCATATATTGTAGCGGCTATTTTATTTATTTTAAGTCTGGCGGGGCTGTCCAAGCACGAAAGTTCCAGACAGGGCGTTATCTACGGCATGGTGGGGATGACGATCGCGCTGGTCGCTACCATCTTTGCTCCGGATACCGGCAATATCGCCTGGATTTTGCTGGCGATGGTGATCGGTGCCGGTCTCGGGATCTATGTGGCCCGCAAAGTGGAAATGACCGAAATGCCAGAACTGGTGGCGATTCTGCACAGTTTTGTTGGTCTGGCGGCAGTGCTGGTCGGCTACAACAGCTATATCGAGCATGGCGGCAGTTTCACCGAAGCGATTATGGAAAATATCCATCTGACCGAGGTGTTCCTGGGCGTCTTTATCGGTGCGGTCACCTTTACCGGTTCGATTGTGGCCTTTGGTAAGCTGCGCGGTATTTTCTCCTCAGCGCCCCTGACGCTGCCACATCAGCACAAGATGAACCTGGCAGCACTGGTTATCTCCTTCCTGTTGATGGTGATGTTTGTTAAGAGCGGCGGCTCCTGGCCTGCATTGCTGCTGATGACACTGATCGCGTTTGCGTTTGGCTGGCATCTGGTGGCCTCTATCGGTGGTGCGGATATGCCGGTGGTGGTTTCCATGCTGAACTCCTACTCTGGCTGGGCCGCAGCGGCTGCCGGATTTATGCTGAGCAACGATCTGCTGATCGTCACCGGTGCTCTGGTGGGTTCTTCGGGTGCGATCCTCTCCTATATCATGTGTCGGGCCATGAACCGCTCCTTTATCAGCGTCATTGCCGGTGGTTTCGGTACCGATGGTTCTTCACTGGGTAATGCGGAAGAGATGGGCGAGTACCGTGAAACCACAGCAGAAGAAGTGGCTGAAATGCTGAAGGAGTCCCATTCCGTCATCATCACCCCAGGTTATGGTTTGGCTGTGGCTCAGGCGCAATATCCGGTACACGATATTACTGAGAAACTGAGAGCTCGCGGGATTAATGTCCGTTTTGGTATTCACCCGGTGGCAGGGCGTCTGCCTGGTCATATGAACGTGTTACTGGCTGAGGCCAAAGTACCTTATGATATCGTGCTGGAAATGGATGAGATCAACGATGATTTCCCGCATACCGACACGGTATTGGTTATCGGTGCTAACGATACGGTTAACCCGGCGGCTCAGGATGATCCCAACAGTCCTATCGCAGGTATGCCGGTTCTTGAGGTGTGGAAAGCCCATAACGTGGTGGTGTTTAAACGCTCTATGAACACCGGTTATGCAGGGGTACAGAACCCCTTGTTCTTTAAGGAAAACACCCAAATGCTATTTGGCGATGCCAAAGATAGCGTGGATGCGATTCTGCGCGCACTGTAAGCTAATCACCCTCTCCTCCGGGAGAGGGTTTTTCACGATCTACTCCGCCTTCGCTTCCCGTAATCTTATTCCTGTTTCTGCCCTGATCAACTGCGGATAAAACTTACTGCGTTCTACTGCGGCTGCTGGAGAGCGATCTGTGACAGAGAAAAACCAGATACCGAGAAAGGCCGCTGTCATGGAAAACAGGGCAGGATATTCATAGGGATAAATGGCTTTGTCATTGCCCAGGATCTGCACCCACACCGTGGGACTTAAGATCATCAGTATCAGTGCGGTGAGCAAACCTAACCAGCCACCGAGCATCGCCCCTCTGGTGGTGAGCTTCGACCAGTACATCGAGAGCAGGATAATTGGGAAGTTACAACTGGCAGCGATAGAGAAGGCCAGGCCCACCATAAAGGCGATATTCTGATTTTCAAACAGAATCCCCAGCAGAATCGCCACGATCCCCAGCACCAATACAGTGATTTTGGAGACTTTAAGCTCATTACGCTCTGTGGCCTTGCCTTTTTTTATCACATTGGCATAAAGATCATGGGAGACCGCCGAAGCGCCCGCCAGGGTCAAACCCGCCACCACCGCCAGAATAGTGGCAAACGCCACCGCCGAGATAAAGCCGAGGAACAGGGTGCCGCCCACAGCATTGGCTAAATGGATGGCCGCCATATTATTGCCGCCGATCAGAGCACCGGCACTATCTTTAAACTCAGGATTGCCGGCAACCAGCAGGATGGCACCAAAGCCAATAATAAAGGTGAGAATATAGAAGTAGCCGATAAATCCGGTGGCATAGAGTACGCTTTTACGGGCCTCTTGGGCGTTACTGACGGTAAAGAAGCGCATCAGAATATGTGGCAACCCGGCGGTACCAAACATCAGTCCCAGACCCAGAGAGAGTGCTGAGATGGGATCGGACACCAGACCCCCTGGGCTCATGATGGCGATACCCTTACTGTGAATCTGAGCCGCCTGATAAAACAGGTTATTTAAGCTAAAACCCGTCAGCTTCATCACCATCAAAGCCATAAAAGAGGCACCAGCCAGTAGCAGAACTGCCTTGATAATTTGCACCCAGGTGGTCGCCAGCATGCCACCGAACAGGACATACATCACCATCAGCACGCCAACGATCACCACCGCTGCATGATAGTTGAGGCCAAACAGCAGTTGAATCAACTTACCCGCCCCGACCATCTGGGCGATAAGATAGAGAGCAACCACTGCCAGGGAGCCACAGGCGGACAGGATGCGAATGGGTCGTTGCTGCAAGCGGAAGGAAGCGACATCGGCAAAGGTGTAACGCCCAAGATTACGCAGACGTTCGGCAATCAGAAACAGGATGATAGGCCACCCCACCAGAAAACCCAGGGAGTAGATCAAACCATCATAACCCGAGGTATACACCAGAGCCGAAATCCCCAGGAAGGAGGCGGCAGACATATAATCCCCGGCAATCGCCAGGCCGTTTTGCAAGCCCGTGATATTGCCTCCGGCGGTATAGTAATCGGTACGGGAGCGGGTATATTTTGAGGCGCGATAAGTGATCCACAGGGTAGCGAGCACAAACAGCATAAACAGCACGATAGCCTGAATATTGACCGGCTGACGCTGAACCTCTCCTTCCAGTGCAGCAGCCTGAGCAAATCCGGACAACAGGAGCAGCAGAGATAATGAATAGTTAGACTTCATGAAGTGACCTCACTGCTGAGTTGTTGTACCAGGCGATCAAACTCCCGGTTAGCCCGGAACACATAGATAGCCGTGAGAATAAACGACAGCACAATAATGCCGACGCCAAGGGGAATGCCGCGGGTGATAGTCGCACCTTCATAGAGGGGGGTTCCCAGCCACTGCGGATCAAAGGCAATAAGAAGAATAAACACAGCGTACACCGCCAACATAATGGCTGCCATGCTCCAGGCAAAACGGTTGCGTTTGTGGCGCAATAACATAAAATGCGGATTGGTAACAATAGATTGAATCTGTTTGACGTCAGTCATAACCTGCTCCCTGTAAAAGGAAATGAACACATAGTTAATGTAATGTTATTTCTATGATAAAAACAACACTAATTTATATGAATTTTACTTTACATAACTCTCTCTCCTCTTTTTATCTGCTGATGGAAACCCGCTGATGGTGGAATTAATTCTTGGAGGCGCTCGCTCCGGTAAGAGTACGCTGGCAGAGCGGCTGGCCCATGAGAGTGGCCTGCAGGTGACCTGCGTGGTCACGGCTCAGGCCAGAGATGCGGAAATGGTGCAACGGATTGCGCTGCACCAGCAGCGCAGACCCAAACAGTGGCATTTGGTAGAAGAACCTCTGGCCCTGGCGTCGACATTGCACTCTCTGGCCGGTGAACAGCGCTGCCTGCTGGTAGATTGCCTGACACTGTGGCTGAGTAATTTACTGCTGGCCGGAGATGATGTTTTTGCCAGAGAACAGAGCCAGTTTCTGGAGGTCTTGCCGACGCTGGCCGGAAGAATAATTCTGGTCAGTAATGAAACCGGGTTGGGCGTTGTCCCTATGGGTGAGCTGAGCCGACGTTATGTTGATAGTGCAGGCTGGTTACATCAGGCCATTGCCAGCCGTTGTGAGCGGGTAATCTTTACCGTTGCCGGGTTACCGATGGTGTTAAAAGGTTCTCCTTTAGAAAAACAGTAAGGGATTTTATGAATGTTTCAGCAACCCGAATTAAATCAGTTTTGATGCCGCCACTGATGGCATTACAGTTTCTTACCACCATTCCTGTACCGCTTAAAACCCCAGGCACGGCGCAACAGTTTGCCCGCTCTTCACTCTATTATCCTTTGGTGGGAATACTGTTGGGAAGCCTGCTGTGGGCGGGTTCACTGCTTATCACTCCATTACCTCTGGTGCTGCAAAGCGCACTGCTGCTGACCTTCTGGGTGGCACTGACCGGGGCTCTGCATCTGGATGGACTGGCAGATACCGCCGATGCCTGGATAGGCGGATTGGGGGACAAGGAGCGCACTCTGGCCATTATGAAAGATCCGTGCTGCGGTCCGGTGGCGGTGGTCAGTATCATGTTACTGCTGTTACTCAAGTTTGCCGCGCTTTATGCTCTGTTGCAGCACCAACTCGGGAGTTTACTGCTATTGGTACCCTGGATCAGTCGCTGCCAGCTGCCACTTCTCTGGCTGACAGCGCCCTATATTCGCGATGGAGGTGCCGGGGTGGCTCTGCAGGATTATTTACCCAGGAAAGTCGCGCCCTGGGTTATCCTGGTCTCCTTATTGCCGATGTTGCTTTTCGGCTGGACGGGAGGATTGGTAATAGTCAGTGGCATGCTCTGTTTTATTCTGTTCAGAGGCCTATTTATGCGCCGACTGGGCGGTTTTACCGGTGATATGGCAGGCACCATGCTGGAACTGACAGAATGTATTATTCTGCTGACCCTGGCAATCTGCCTGCCCTTGATGGCGGCATAATAACCCGGAGGAGAACGGGTTAATTCCCCTCTGTGGAGATACCGTCTTACTTTGCAAGAGCCATTTGCGCATCAAATGGCCTTTTTGACTTCAGAACGCCATAGGCCAGTTGCAATAATTTGCGCATGGCGGCACAAATCCCCACTTTGCCGCCTTTGCCTCTTCCCAGCA
>JBOFSC010000108.1:0-2177 GCA_051651345.1 Enterobacteriaceae bacterium | reverse complement strand
TATCAGGTGATCAGCGGAGAGCTCACCCCCCTGGCACAAGAGTTGATGATGACCGAACCTTTGCCTGTTGGGCAGCCGGTTGGGGCGGTGATGATTTCCGGCGGTGTGGGGGAGTGTCTGCAGCGACCTGTGTCCGTGAGCGAACGTTTTCGCTTCCAGGATATTGGGCCGCTACTGGCTGCGGCGATAGCTCAGCATGGGGGATTTGCCGCATTGCCTGTGGTAAGCCCCAGGCAGACGGTGCGCGCAACGGTGATCGGTGCCGGAGCTCATACCTTGTCCCTGTCCGGCAGTACTATCTGGCTCAAAGCCTTGTCACTGCCGCTGCGCAATATTCCCGTGGTGCACGGGGTGATGACGCAGGATGTGATGTCCAGCGGAGAGTTACTGCGCGGCTGGCAGCAGGGATTGCGGCAACAGGATCTACAGCCACAACAGGATCTCTATGCGCTGGCACTACCGGACAGTATACCGGTGACCTACCAGGCGATTTTGCACTGTGTGGCGGAACTGAGTGAGTTTGTGCGTCTCTACCCGGCGCACTATCCCTTACTGATTCTGGCCAGCCAGGATCTGGGCAAGGCCCTGGGTATGCTGCTGCAGCCCCATGTGGGCCAGCGTGTGGTGGCGGTCATTGATGAGGTGGCAACCCGCGAAGGGGATTATATCGATATTGGACATGCGTTATTTGGCGGTGAGATTGTACCGATCACTGTTAAATCGCTGGCTTTTCCTTCTTGAGGTAAGTGAATAATGAAATTAAAAACCCAATTGTTTGGCACAACATACCAATTTAAGGATGTTAAACAGGTTTTGGCCAAGGCGAATGAACCGCGTTCCGGCGATATGCTGGCCGGGGTCGCCGCCGAAAGTGCGCAGGAGCGAGTCGCGGCCAAACAGGTGTTATCGGAGATGACCGTAGCGGATATCCGCATGAATCCGGTGGTGCCCTACGAAGAGGATTGTGTCACGCGCATCATCCAGGATGATATTAATGAGACCGCCTATAACAAGATCAAAAACTGGACCATAGGTGAGTTGCGTGAGTATATTCTGAGCGATGATACCAGCAATGATGATATTGCCTTTTTGCGCAAAGGACTCACTTCTGAGGTGGTGGCTGGGGTCGCCAAGCTGTGCTCTAATGCTGATTTAATCTACGGCGGTAAAAAGATGCCAGTGGTTAAAAAAGCCAATAGTACCATGGGATTACCCGGTACTTTCACTGCGCGCCTGCAACCCAACGATACCCGCGATGATTTAAAAAGTATCGAAGCTCAGATCTATGAGGGGATCTCCTATGGCGTGGGGGATGCGGTGATTGGGGTCAATCCGGTTACAGATGATGTGCAGAATGCCAAAAGGGTTCTGGAAACCATCTATGGGGTGATCGATAAATTTGCCATTCCCACCCAGGGCTGCGTGCTGGCGCATGTGACCACGCAGATAGAGGCAATACGTCAGGGGGCACCGGGCGGGCTGATCTTCCAAAGTATCTGCGGCAGTGAGAAGGGCCTGACGGAGTTTGGTGTCACCCTCGAGATGTTGGATGAAGCGCGGGAAGTGGGGGCACACTATAACCGTATCAACGGACCAAACTGCCTCTATTTTGAAACCGGGCAAGGTTCGGCCCTGTCAGCCAACGCACACTATGGGGCCGATCAGGTCACCATGGAGGCGCGCAACTATGGTCTGGCCCGCCATTATGATCCCTTTATGGTCAATACCGTGGTGGGATTTATCGGGCCAGAGTATCTCTACAATGATCGGCAGATTATGCGTGCCGGTCTGGAAGATCACTTTATGGGTAAGCTGAGCGGTATCTCCATGGGATGTGACTGCTGCTACACCAACCATGCTGAATCGAATCAGAATGCCAATGAAAACCTGGCGATTCTGCTGGCCACCGCTGGCTGCAACTTTATTATCGGTATGGGGATGGGCGATGACATTATGCTCAACTACCAGACTTCAGCGTTTCATGATACGGCGACCATTCGTCAGCTTCTCAATCTGCGCCCGGCGCCAGAGTTTGAGGTCTGGCTGGAGAAGATGGGCATTATGCATCAAGGTCGTTTGACAGCGCAGGCGGGTGACGCCTCACTCTTTTTCTAACCGGGGGAACATCCAATGCAAGCACAGCAAATTGATGCCATTGTCCGGGCTGTGATCAGCCG
>JBOFSC010000107.1:0-8366 GCA_051651345.1 Enterobacteriaceae bacterium | reverse complement strand
GGTCTGGCGGCCAGTATCTGGAGCAATGATCTCAGTACCGTGATGAATATGATCCCTGATATTCAGGCAGGTACCGTCTGGGTTAACAGCCATATCCCGCTGGATCCCAGTATGCCGTTTGGGGGCTATAAGCAATCCGGGGTAGGCCGTGAATTTGGCTGGAGCGCCATCGAAGGCTTTACCGAACTAAAATCCGTGTGCATCGCCCATTAACCCATCGTGACTGACTCAGGGTATTCCCGCCCTGAGTCGTGAACCACCACAGCGACAATCCACTTAGCAGGCCAGCACCTGCACCACCCCTTTGGCAGGGTGCTGGATCACCATCATATTCATGGCAAAAACCTGGTGCAGATTGTCTGGGGTAAGCACACTGGCGGGAGTCCCCTGAGCCAAAAGAGATCCCTGATGCAGTAGCAGGATCTGATCTGCGTACTGCGCCGCCAGGTTGATATCGTGCAGAATCAGCAAGGCGGCATGTCCTTGCTGTACATAGTGGCGAACCTGTTGCAAAAGCTGATGTTGATGCTGCAGATCAAGGGCCGATGTGGGCTCATCCAGCAACAGCAGAGTTGCCTGCTCATGGCCCGGTTCCTGACAGAGCTGAGCCAAGACCCGCGCCAGATGCACCCGTTGCCGCTCTCCCCCGGACAGGGTGGTATAAGGACGTCGGGCCAGATGTACGGCATCCACCTGTTGCAGGCACCGGGCCACGATCTCTTTGTCCCGCTGTCGCCCGGTGCCATGGGGCAGGCGTCCCAGTTGCACCACTTCCTCACAGAGAAAGTCAAAACCCAGGGAGGAGGATTGTGGTAACAGGGCCATTCTGGTGGCCAGTTTGTCAGGCTGCCACTGCTGTTGCGGGCGATCAAATAACCGGATGCAGCCAGTAAAACCCAGTTCACCACCGATGCAGTGAAACAGGCTCGATTTTCCCGCGCCGTTGCCCCCTATCAGTACCGCCAGGGTGCCGGGCTCAAGTTGCAGCGTAATCTGTTGTAACACCGATCGCTGCCCGCGCATTAAACCGACATTCTGCAGGCTAAGCAGCGCCATAGCGTTGTCCCTTTTGTTGTAATAACAACCAGAGAAAAAAGGGTGCCCCCAGCAGAGCGGTGATAATGCCGATGGGAATTTCCGCCGGTGCCGCCAGTTGCCGGGCACCCCAGTCAGCAAATAACAGCAAGATGCCGCCCCAGAGGGCACTCAACGGCAGTAGTTTGCGGTAATCCGGGCCACACAGCAGGCGGATCACATGGGGGACCACCAGACCGATAAAACCGATCATCCCGGAGACAGAGACCGCAATACCAATACCGACTGCGCAAGTGATGATTAGCGTGTGCTTAACTGCCTCCACATCGATCCCTAAATGGCGTGCCTCAGACTCTCCCAGCAGCAGGGCATTGAGCTTGTTAGCATAACGCTGAAATCGATACAACAAACAGAGTGCAGTGCTGCCTGCCAGCAATACCGCAAACCAGTTGGCCCCCGCCAGGGAGCCCATTTGCCATAAAGAGAGATTGCGCAGCTGTTGATCCGAGGCCAGATAACTGAGTAATCCCAACCCGGCAAAGGCCATGGCTCCGATAGCAATACCGGCCAGCAGAATCATATGCATCGAGGTGCCCCAGGGAGAACGGCCAATGCGATACACCACTATTGTCGTCGCCAGTCCGGCCAAAAAAGCCATCAGCGCGCTGTACCCCAGTTGCAGCCACTCCGGCACGGCCGCCAGCACTGTACTGTTTTCAGGCAGCGGCAGTAACACGATTGCCAGGCCAGCACCTAAAGCCGCCCCGCCACTGATGCCAATAATTCCAGGGTCCGCCAGGGGGTTACGAAATAATCCCTGTAAGGCCGCGCCACACAGTGCCAGTATCGCACCCACACTGATGGCCAACAGCCCCCTCGGCAGACGAATATGTCGCACAATCATCTGCGCCATGCCATCCTCCCCGCTATCAGAGAGCAGCGCCTGCACGGTTTGCGATAACGACAACGCCACCGGGCCGTTTAACAGTGACAGCAGCAACCCCGCCAGCAGTAACAGCAGCCCGGCTGGCAACAACAGAGAAAAGGAAGCCCTGCGCATCACAGCTCCGCAGGCACTTTCTGCAACAGAGCTTGCAGCCGCCGGGCTTCATCCAGGGTGGTCAGGCCGACACCGCCTAACAGAGCCTTGCTGTTAATCTGGTAAATGGCCTGCAACCGGCCCGCCGTCGTCGCGGCTAACTGGGGATAGCGATGCCGTAGCTGTTGCCCCGCCTGGTTGCCGTGGCGAGTTCCCAGCAGAATCACCTGCGGTTGCAAAGAGAGCAGGCTCTCCACTGACAGAGTTTGATAATTGCGTAATTTATGGGCGGGATTAATGCCGCCCGCCAATGTGATCAGCTCATCCGCCACACTGCCCTTGCCAGCCACCATCAGGGGCGCCCCTTCATTGAGCAATAAGAAAACCACGCGGGGAGCCTCAGCAGAAGGCTGCGCATCCTGCTGCAGTTGCGCCAGCTGTTGTTTCACCTGTTGCTGTAACTTGTTGCCCTCTTTGCTGCGTTCCAGCAGTTGGGCTATTTGGCCAATATTCGCCAGCAGGTCAGCGCTACCGCCCTCTTCGGCAAATTCACTGACCGGAACACCCGCCTTGCGAATTTGATCGATCACCACGGCAGGCCCCATTTCACTGCTGCCCAGTATTCTGTCCGGCTGTAAGGCCAACATCCCCTCTGCCGGTAACTGGCGAATATAGCCCAGGCGGGCAGCACTACTGCCTTCAGGCAGAATACTGCTGTTATCCACCCCGACTATCTGCTGTCCGGCTCCCAGCGCCAGGACAATTTCCGTAATATTGGGCCCTGCGGTGATCAGACGCTGAGCCTCACTCGCTGTGGCCAACATCAAGCTGAGAATAAACAGAAGAGGGGAAAATCGCTTCGCTGTCATGGGTTATCGATCCTGTTGCACTTTTTTAGCTACTGGGAATTACTATAATTCACGCCACAACGTAAATGCAAATGATAATTACTTGCATTACCTTTGTCGTCTGTATTACTCTTTTCCCGATGAGAGCAGTATCGTTTTAAACCGTATCACCAGGGCAGCAAACCTGCTGCCCTCTACCTGACCAACCGGAGTTTTCCCTATGGAGCAGAATCAAAGCGTGACCCAGCGTTGTTTATCGGCCCAACTAGCGGCACTGTCCACAGAAATGCAGGGTAAAAGCACTTTGGCGCTGGCTCGCCACTTTCAGGTCACTGAGTATCAGATTGTCGAGGCCCTGGCGGCAGAGCAGGTTAGTCTGCTCTCGGGTAAACACGCTCAGACAGTGCTACAGGAGCTGGCGCAATGGGGCACCCTGACCACGGTGATTCTGGCAGGAGAAAATGTGTTTGAATTTAAAGGGCCGTTTCCTACCGGTTCTCTGGGTTACGGTTACTACAACCTTAACGCAAAGGAAGGGTTTCAGGGCCATCTGCATCTTGACTCCATCAGCCATATTGCGCTGCTGGAAAAGCCGCACCGTGGCCGACTCAGCTACAGCATCCTGTTTTTTAATGTTGAGGGTGCCTGTCTGTTTAAAATTTTTCTTGGCCGCGATTCCCGTCATGAGATCTGGCCGCAGCAACTGGTTCTGTTCCGTCAGCTGGCTGAGCGCTTCAGTAGCAGCCATTTCGATTTTACTGATAATTTAACTAACAAGGAGTCTGCACGATGAGCACCCCATTACAGAACCGTCTGATACCGGAGATGGCTGAATTTCGCCGGCAGTGTCACTCTCTGTTTCTGGCGACCCTGGATGAACAAGGTACCCCTAATGTCAGCTATGCTCCCTTTGTACTGTTAGACGATGGTTACTATATCCTGATATCCGAAATCGCCCGTCATACCCGTAACCTGCAGCAAAGTGGACGGGCTTCGATGATGCTGATTGAAGATGAGGGACAAAGTCGGGAAATCTTTGCCCGCCGTCGCCTCACCTTCTCCGTCACGGCGCAGGTTATCGAACGCCATGAAGCGCGCTGGCAGAGTGCCATCAACGCCCTGGCAGAGAGGCAGGGGGAAAGAGTGAACGAACTGATTAACATGGCGGATTTTATTCTGTTCCGCTTGCAACCCGAAGAGGGGTTATACGTTAAGGGGTTTGGTCAGGCGTTTACCGTCACCGCCCTCGATGGTGTTGATGTGGTCCATCTTGATGAAGGACACCGCCAGATAGAGACCCAGACTGCGGTTTGAGTGTCAGTCTGCTGCTCCCACTCCTCCGGTTGCCGGGGAGTGGGATAAACAGGCAATATCAATTCACTTTCTGTACTGTCTCGCCGCGACCGATAGCATAGTAGGTAAAACCACTACGCTGCATGCGCTCAGGATCAAACAGGTTACGTCCGTCAAAAATGACCGGATATTTCAGCATGGAACGGATCTGTTCAAAATCCGGGGCCTTAAACAGCGACCAGTCCGTGCAGATCACCAGCACATCGGCCCCCACCAGCGCCGCTTCCTTAGTTCCCATCAACGCAAGACGCTGACCATTGCCATACAGGCGTTGTGCCTCTTCAATCGCTTCGGGATCATAGGCCTGCACCCGGGCGCCCGCCTGCCACAGGGACTCCATCAATATCCGGCTCGGCGCTTCGCGCATATCATCGGTATTGGGTTTAAAGGAGAGCCCCCAGATAGCGATAACCCGCCCTTCCAGACTCAGTTTCTGTTTGGCGAAATGTTCGCTGACCAGATTAAACAGCTTGTATTTCTGGCGCTCATTCACCGCCTCAACCGCTTTCAACAGCTGGCTGTCATAATCCAGTTGGTTAGCAGTGTGGATAATCGCCTTTACATCTTTGGGAAAGCAGGAGCCGCCGTAACCACAGCCGGGATAGATAAAGTGGTAACCGATACGCACATCGGAACCGATGCCCTGGCGCACCATTTCAATATCCGCCCCCAGACGCTCCGCCAGGCCTGACATCTCATTCATAAAGCTGATTTTGGTGGCCAGCAGGCTGTTGGCGGCGTATTTCGTCAGCTCGGCGCTGCGCACATCCATAAACAACATACGATCGTGGTTGCGATTGAAAGGCTCATAGAGCTCTTTCATCAACTCACGGGTCCCCTCATCCTGACAGCCAATCACGATTCTGTCCGGACGCTGGCAATCCTGAATCGCCGAGCCCTCTTTGAGAAACTCCGGGTTGGACACCACATCGAAAGTCAGGGAGCGCCCCAGTTCAATCTGGATGCTGTCCACAACCGCCCGCACTTTATCTGCAGTTCCTACCGGTACGGTGGATTTGTTGACGATCACCACAGGGTGTTCCTGATAACGGGCAATGGTTTCCGCCACCTTGAGCACATGGCTCAAATCCGCCGAACCATCTTCATCGGGCGGTGTGCCTACGGCAATAAACTGCACCTGGCCATGACGTACACCCTCCTGGGCATCGATGGTAAATTCGAGGCTACCATTGGCCAGGTTATCTTTCAGCAGCGTGTCGAGACCGGGTTCATAAATAGGCATTATCCCCTGTTTAAGTTTTTCGATCCGCGCCACATCCACATCGACACAGACGACATGGTGACCAATATTAGCCAATACCGCAGCCTGGACCAGTCCCACATAACCTGTGCCAAATACTGTAATTTTCATACCATTTTTTCTCTGATCAGCTCATTGAGCGTTTGCGATTCATCCACCAGATACCCACAATAATGCATATCACGCCGATAATACGCCTTGCAGAAACAGGCTCGTTGTACCACGGCAGCAATACTGCTGCAATATAAACCAGCGCATAACTCAGGCTCAGCAGAGGGTAGGCACGGTTAAGAGGTATAGTATTCAAGGCCATAAGCCAGCTCGCCATGGAGCAGGCGTAAGCCACAATGCCCAGCAGGACCAGCAGTAACGGCCACCACCAGGGCGCAGGATGTAACAGTACCTGTAACAACTCCCCCCGCAGGGGTAATTGTGCCATTCCCCCCTTCATGGCAAGTTGTGCCAGGGTCACCAGCAGCACACTCAAGGCTGCAAACAGATAGCCTTTCACACCGACCCTCCCAGCAGCACAATACCCACCATCACCAGGGCAATACCTGTCCAGTGTTGCCGATCAGCCGGTTCATGGAACCAGTAGTGGCACGCCAGGGTGATCAGCACCAGATTCAGGCTCAGCAGGGGATAGGCCACACTCAGGGGGATCAACTGCAGCACCCTGAGCCAGAGCAGCATACCGATACCTAAACTGGCAATACTACCCAGCAGCCAGGGACTGAAGAGTTTGCCCCACAAAGAGTACGTTTGCCCCTGCCAACTGAGTACCGCCTGTTTTTGCAGCAACTGTCCGATACAGGTCAGCAGGTTTACCGCCAGCAACAGTAACAGGCTCATCCGTGGCTCTGCCGGTAAATTAATAGAATAAAACGATACTGCGTCATCTGTTGGTCCGCTTTCGGTAGTTTGATCACATCGTTTTTGTTTTTACTGCGCAGCAGCACTGCGACATCCCCTGTGCGGCGCGCCTGACTGAGCCAGGCAGCAAAATGGTCATTGGTGACATAGCGCTGCCCCACATCGTCATAGCCGAGTCCATATTTTAACTCACCCTGCACATTGAGCAGAATAATATTGCTGTTTTGGGTCTCCCAGGCCAGCGCTGAGGCGACACCGGTATTGTTAGACACCAGCCATCTGGCCTTGTTTAACTCCGCCAGATGAGCGTTAATAAAGGGTTGTGGCATTTTCGAGTCGATCACGGTGCGCGGTAGCGCCATGATCACTCCCAGCCCCAGTATCACGCTGATAAAAGCATTTAACGGCCACAGTCGCGCCGGATTTTTCAGTTGTCCCAGCGCCAGCAACAGGCAGAGAGAGAAAATCCCCATGCCAATGCTCAGCTTGTAGCTCTCCAGGACGCTGTAAATCTCATAAGAGGCAAATACCAGTGTACCTGCCGCCACCAGCGCCAGCAGCCCATTGAGCCAGGCATTAATTTTCAGCAGGCGCAGATTTTTTTGTTGCAGCATGTCGCACAGCACCACCGCCAGCAGCAGCGCCATCGGGGCAAAACAGGGCAGAATATAGGTGAGGAGTTTACCTTTGGCGACACTGAAAAACAGCAGCGGCATCAGCACCCACAGGGCGAGATAACCATATTCAGCCCGCACAAAACGGCTGCGCCATTGCCGTTGCAGCAGACCCGGCAGCAGACCCAGCCAGGGGATCAGGCCCAGAATCAGGATGGGAATATAGTACCAGAAGGGGGATTTATGCTGGGCATTGCTGGCGGAGAAGCGCTGAATATGTTCGACCCAGAAAAAGTAGTTCCAGAAATCCGGTTCTCGCTGAGCCACCAGCAATGCCCAGGGTGCCGAGATTATAACGGCACTGAGTATCGCCAGGGGACCGAAACAGAGCAGTTCGCGGAAACGGCGTTGCCAGATCATATAGGGCAGCGCCACTATCACCGGCAGGGCCAGAGCGATAAAGCCCTTGGTTAAAAATGCCATGCCACAGACAACACCCACCCCCAGCCAGGCCAACACCTTACCGCTGACACGTCGGGCACTGCAGGCCAGATAGAGGCTCAGCATGATGGCGTTAATCCACAAGGTGAAAATCGCATCGAGCTCGCTATAACTGCCGATGCCGTACACCAACAAACAGGAGAGATAGATTAAACCTGCGGCAAACGCCCGTTTGCGATCGCCCCATAGGCGCAGGGCGAACCAGACCACCAACAGGGCACTCAGCAGGGTTGACACTGAAGAGGCAAAGCGAACGGAGAAGTTACTCTCCCCCAGTAGCAGCTGGCTTAAACTGTTGAGCCAGTAGCCAGCGATGGGTTTTTCAAAATAGCGTAACCCCAGCAAATGGGGCACCACCCAGTCACCGCTGCTCACCATCTCACGGCTGATCTCCGCATAGCGCGTCTCATCCGGCATCCAGAGAGGTTGTAAATCCAGGGGTAACAGATAAAAAACCGCAAAAAAAAGTAATAACCAGCCGGTCTGTGTCACGATTCTCCCTCCCGATTTTGCATCACCTTATGCTCTGCAACCCAGCCAACCCTCACGACCCGGAATCTCTCCCCGGACCAGCTCAGCGCTGGCTATGGTGGTGGGATCGTCAGGCAACAACTGACCCAGAGGGACGAACTCTATGCCCTGCTCCCGTGTACGCTGTAACAGTTGCTCGAACTGCTGTGCCATCACGATACCTTCCACCTCTGCATGAATAGTGTAGACTCGCTGTGGCGTGTCAGCACTCTGCATCAGGCGTTGCAGGAGAAAATCATTAAATCCTTCGATAGTGGTTTGGGTGCCTGCCACTTCATCAAAGGTGGGTAAACCTACGGCAATTTGCGGTG